>CBEVHI010000092.1:0-7778 GCA_965549635.1 uncultured bacterium
CCGTCCGAGAACTCTGGCCCGAACTCGACTGGATTCAGGATCCCGACCTGCGTGAGAGAACCCTCGATACGTGGGTACTCGGCTTCCAGCGAAGCCCACTGGAACCGGCCGATTTGCACGAGATTCCGTTCACGCTGCTGGTGCCCGACTGTCCAACGTCGTTCATGGAACACAAGCGCTGCGTCGTGCACATCGCCCGCAGCGCCGCCGAAGCAATGCAGGAGTTCCTCGGCGCTGCACTCTCCATCGACATGGACACCGTCATCGCCGGAGCGATCCTCATCGACGTCGGCAAGCTCCTCGAATACGAGAAGGTCGACGGCAAGGCGGTGCAAAGCGAACGCGGCAAACTGCTTCGCCATCCGTTCACTGGCGTGTCCCTGGCGATGGAAGCCGGAATACCGGATGAGATCAGCCACATCATCGCCGCCCACTCCAAAGAGGGAGATCTCGTGCAGCGCAGCGTCGAGGCCACCATCCTGCACCACGCAGACTTCATGAGCTTCCTGCCGTTCACGACGCTGAAGAGGTGAGCATGCCGACCGAGCCGATCACTGCCCCGATGTCCCGCTGGGCCGCGGGTATCGAGTATTCCAACCTGTCTGAAGAGGCCATTCACCAGGCCAAACGCTATCTGCTCGACTCGCTCGGCTGCGCGTTCGGCGGGTACCAGCAACACGACGTCAGGATTGTGCTCGACGTCCTCGACGAGACCGCGGGACAGGGCCCGGCGACGGTGATCGGGACCGGCCGGCGGGTCGATGCCGTGTCTGCCACGCTGGCCAACTCGCTGATGGTCCGGGCCATGGACTACAACGACATCTACTGGCAACAGGACCCGTCGCACCCGTCCGACATCATCCCCGCCGCCCTCGCCCTCGTCGAACGTGGCAGTTCGAGTGTGGAAGACCTGATCGTTGGGATCGTCCTGGGCCACGAGATCGAGATGCGCCTCTGTGAGGCCGCCTTCCCCGGAATCCGGGAGCGGGGCTGGCATCACGCCACCTTCACAGCCTTCGCGGCGGCGTTCGTCGCAGGAAGGATGCTGCATCTCGACGCCGAGCAGATCCAGCACGCCGTGGGCATCTCGGGGAGTTCGCATGCCACCTTCGGTGCGGTGACTGCAGGCAAGCTCACGACGATGAAGAACACCGTCGATCCGCTCGCCGCCCAACGCGGGGTCCTGGCCGGACTCCTCGCCAAGGGGGGCTACTCGGGACCCGAACACGTCATCGATGGCAAGGAAGGCCTCGTCGAAGTCCTCGGGCCCGACTGGAATCTCGACGTGCTCACCGACGGTCTTGGCGACTCGTGGCGGATCACCCGCTGCGGCATGAAGGCGTTTCCCACCGAAGCGCTCACCCACACGCCCATCTCCGCGGTCCTCGACCTGGTCACCGAACACGACCTGGCACCCGACGACGTCGAGCAGATCCACATCCGATCGCTTGCCCGGGCCGCAGACATCCTGGCCGACCCCAGCAAGTATGAGCCTCGCAATCGGGAAACTGCCGACCACAGCCTGCCCTATGTCATCGCGGCGGCACTCGTCGACCGCCAGGTCACGCCGCTGCAGTTCAGCCAAGCCAAGATCGACGACCCGAAGATACGAGCCCAACTTCACAAGGTGGTCGTCGTCGCCGACCCGGAGATCGAGGCGGACTTCCCGACCAAGCAGCGAGTCGGAGTGACGATCACCACCACCGACGGTCGGAAGTTCACCAACGATCTCGACTATCCGAAAGGCCATCCCAACAACCCGCTCAGCGCCGCAGAGATCGAGACCAAGTTCGACGCCCTCTCCGGCGCCGTCCTGTCGCCCGGCCGCCGCCAGGCGATCAAGGACGCAGTCTGGAACCTCGATCAGCTCGAGAGCGTACGCCAGTTGACCGAACTCCTCGGAGCAGACCAGGAATCATGAGGGCCCAAACCGTCGTCGAGAAGATCACCCAGGCACACCTGGCAGAGCCGGCGGAGGGCCAGGTTGGTGGAGGGGACTTCGTCACGATCCGTCCCGACCATGTCCTCACCCACGACAACACGGCCCCGGTCCTCAAGAAGTTCCGCACGATGGGGGCAACCCGCATCGCCGAGCCGTCCCAGCCGGTCTTCGCCCTCGATCATGACATCCAGAACACCTCGGAGACCAACCTGGCCAAGTACGCGACTATCGAAGCGTTCGCCACCGAACAGGGCGTCGACTTCTACGCCGCGGGCGAAGGTATCGGCCATCAGATCATGGTCGAACAGGGATACGTCACTCCCGGCTCCTTCGTCGTCGCGTCCGACTCGCACGCCAACATGTACGGCGCTCTCGGGGCGATCGGCACGCCCGTCGTGCGCACCGACGCCGCCGCGATATGGGCCACCGGTGAGTTCTGGTGGCAGATACCGCGCACCGTGCGGGTCGAATTCGTCGGAGAGCTCCCGGAGGGAACGACCGGCAAAGACGTGATCCTCATCCTGAGTGGTCTCTACTCCCACGGTGAGGTGCTGAACGCTGCGGTCGAATTCGGCGGCCCCGGTGTCGCCAGCCTGAGCATGGACGCCCGGCTGACGATCGCCAACATGACCACCGAGTGGGGAGCCCTCGTCGGCTGGTTCCCGGCAGATCAGGTCACCGTCGACTACCTCGAGTGGCGGAGCGGCCTCATCGGCCCCAAAGGCCGACAACGCCTGGCGGGCCCTTTCACCAGCCCCGAACCCGACCCCGGCGCGTCGTACGCGGCAGAGATCGTATTCGACCTCGAAGCGGTGACCCCGCACGTGAGCGGGCCCGACACCGTACAGGTCACCGAGTCTCTGGCCGCCATCGAGCAGCAGGCCATCAGGATCAACAAGGCCTACCTGCTCTCCTGCGTCAACTCCCGATTCGAAGACCTCGCAGCTGCCGCGGGAGAGCTCGAAGGCAAGCACGTCGCCGACGGGGTGGAGCTCTACTTCGCCGCGGCCAGCCGCGAAGTCCAGGAGCGAGCAGAGGCAGCAGGGCACTGGCAGACGATCCTCGCCGCCGGCGGTCGCCCCCTCCCGCCGGGGTGCGGGCCATGCATCGGCCTCGGCACCGGCCTGCTCGAAGCCGGAGAGGTCGGGATCTCGGCCACCAACCGGAACTTCAAAGGGCGGATGGGGTCTCGAGACGCCCAGTGCTATCTCGCCAGCCCCCAGGTCGTCGCAGCCTCGGCCATAGCCGGCACCATCCGCGGTCCGGGTGAGTGGTCCGATCGGACCCCGCAGCCACACATCGAGTTTGCCCGCAGGCCTGCTCCAAGTCGAGCCTCGGTCACCATCGAGGATGGCTTCCCTTCCCATCTCGAAGGGCGGCTCGTCATCCTCACCCAGGACAACCTCAACACCGATGGCATCTACGGCAAGGACTACACCTATCGCGACGACATGACCCGAGAAGCCATGGCGGAAGTCGTCATGGAGAACTACGACCCGACGCTTGCCTCACAGATCCAGGTCGGCGACATCATGGTGGGTGGGTACAACTTCGGGACAGGCTCCAGCAGGGAGCAGGCAGCCACGGCGCTGCAGGCGGCAGGGGTGGCGATGGTGATCGCTGCCAGCTACTCCCAGACCTACCTGCGTAACGCGTTCAACAACGGGTTCGTCTGCGTGGAGTGCCCCGATCTCGTCGCCCATTTGCGCGACAAACACGGGACGGAGGACCGCTCGATCGTCACCGATGAAACGCTGACCGTCGACTTCACCAGTGGGGAGGTGCTGCTCGACGACCATCGGTTCCGTTTCCCCGTGCTCAGCAAGGTTCCACAGACACTCGTCGCGACCGGCGGTCTCGAGAACGCCGTTCGCAAACGCCTATGAAGGAGCAAGTATGACCCGTACCGTCGTGACGATGCCCGGAGACGGCATCGGCGCCATCGTCCTCCCCGAAGCAGTCCGGGTGCTCGAGGCCGTCGGCTTCGAAGCCAACTACGTGCACGGCGACATCGGCTGGGACCACTGGCGGCACGAAGGCAACCCTCTCCCACAGACCACGATCGACCTGCTGACCGAACACAAGCTTGGCCTCTTCGGGGCGATCACCTCCAAGCCCAAGCCGGCGGCACTCGCCGAACTCGACCCCGAACTGCGGGATCAGGGCCTCGTCTACTTCAGCCCGATCGTCGCGCTCCGCCAGCGCTTCGGACTCGACGTCTGCATCCGGCCTTGCCGCTCCTACCCAGGAAACCCACTCAACTTCGTGCGCCAAACCGGCGACGGGGTCGAAGAACCCGCCATCGATGCGGTCATCTTCCGTCAGAACACCGAAGGTCTCTACGCGGGTATCGAATGGACCAACCCGCCGGCACAGGTACGTGCTGCGATGGCACTTCACGAGAAGTTCGCTCCTTTCATCGACACTCCCGGTGAGGATCTCGCCATCTCGACCAGGGTGTTCACCCGTGCCGCTTGCCGGCGCATCATGCAGGCGGCCTTCGAGTACGCGGACCGGTACGGCTACCGGTCGGTGACGGTCTGCGAGAAGCCCAACGTGCTGCGGGAGACCTCCGGAATGATGGAGGAAGTGGCCAAGGACATTGGCGCCGGATTTCCTCACATCGAGCGCAGGTCCACGAATATCGACGCCCAGATGATGTGGCTGACCAAGAACCCGGAGACCTACGGAGTCCTTGTCGCTGGGAACCTGTTCGGCGACATCATCTCCGACGGATTCGCCGGTCTCGTCGGCGGTCTCGGTTTCGCATGCTCGGGCAACATCGGAGACCAAGTCGCCGTTTTCGAACCGACACACGGCTCCGCACCCAAGTACGCCGAACTCGAACCGTCCATCGTCAACCCCATCGCCATGATCCTGGCAGCGGCCATGCTTCTGGATCATGTCGGTGAGGAGGCGAAGGCCGAGCAGATTCGGGGAGCCGTCGGCACCGTCATCCGTGAAGGCAAAGTCAGGACCTACGACATGCTGCACCTACCTGGCGGCCCCGGCGTTTTCGACAAGGGTGCCGCCACCACGTCGACCATGACCGATGCGATCGTGAGCGCGCTATGAAGACTGGCCAGGCGGGAAGCGCCGGACCGGATGTCCGCTCGGACCTTCACGTCAGCATCGAAGGTCGCGAAACCGGCGGGATCACCCTCGAGCTGACATCGAAGGTTGAGGCCTACTACGGCGATGCGATCCGCGTTCAGGTGTCGAACCAGATGCAGAAGCTGGGGATAGCCAACGCTCGGGTGATGATCGACGATCGGGGAGCGCTGCCATTCACCATCGGGGCAAGGCTGGAGACCGCGGCCGAAAGGGCCGGGCTCGTGGGGAATCGCCCGGTCGAGGCTCAGCCGAATCGTCCGTCTTCTGGGCGGTCGCGGCTTCGACGCTCGCGGCTCTACCTTCCCGGCAACGATCCCAAGTACATGATCAACGCAGGTCTCTACGACGCCGACGCGGTGATTCTCGATCTGGAGGACTCCGTGCACCCGGAGCAGAAAGACGCCGCCCGCCACCTGGTCGCCGGTGCGATTCGTGAACTCGACTTTGGATCGGCGGAAGTGATGGTTCGCATCAATCAGCTTCCGCTTGGACTGAAGGATCTGGCAACGATCGTCCCGAGCGGCCCTGACCTGATTCTGGTTCCGAAGGTAGAGGACCCAGGCGAGATCGAGGAGGTCGACTCGACGATCACGTCCCTGCTGGAGAACCTCGGATGGTCTCGTCCGATCTGGATCATGCCGATCATCGAATCGGCCCTCGGGGTAGAGCGCGCCTTCGAGATCGCACACGCTTCCGGTCGGGTGGTCGCACTCACCATCGGGCTGGAGGACCTGACCGCAGACATGGGCGTGTCTGCGAAGGAGCCGGCCACCGACTACGCCCGGTCGCGTTTGGTGAATGCCGCGGTGGCCGCGAGCGTTCAACCCATCGACTCTGTCTACGCCGACGTATCCGATCTCGAGGGACTCGCAGCGTGGGCGGAACGATCGCGTGCACTCGGGTTCGAAGGCATGGGCTGCCTCCACCCGCGGCAGATCCCCGTCGTGCACACAGCCTTCTCGCCGAGTGCTGCCGAAGTGGACCGGGCACAGCGAATCGTCGCTGCCTTTGAACAGGCCCAGCTGGACGGATCGGCGATCGTGAGCCTCGGATCCAAGATGGTGGACGCGCCAGTCGTGGAGCGAGCCAGAAAAGTGGTGGAGCGGGCTCGTGAGCTCGGTCTGGGGGGAGTGAACGATGAGTGAGTTCATCCAGAACGCAGCGGGTAGGAAGATTCCCGCCGTCGTCAACGGCCAGGAGCAGACCCCCTACAAGGGAATCGGCGGGCACCAGCCCGACGGCAGGCTCGCCGGTCCGCCGATCAGGGTCTCCTCCGACTACCCGGACAACGGCGACAAGCGGGTTGCGTCCCTCGAGGAGGCGCTGAAGCTCGCCGGGCTCTCCGACGGCATGACGATTTCGACGCATCATCATCTTCGCGACGGCGACCTAGTTGCCGTCGCTGCCCTCCAAGCAGCTCAACGCCTCGGCGTTCGCGACCTTATGTGGTTCCCGAGTGCCTCGTTTCCCTGCCACGAACCGGTGATCGACCTGATGGAGGCGGGGGTTGTCCATCACATCGAAGGCAGCATGAACGGCCCGCTCGGCGACTACTGCTCCCAGGCCAAGATGAGAGGCCTAGGTGTGCTGCGCTCGCACGGGGGCAGGTGGCAGGCCATCGCCGATGGCGAGGTCCACATCGACATCGCCGTGATCGCCGCGCCGTGCGCCGACGCGTTCGGCAACGCCAACGGCGCTTTCGGAAAGTCGGCCTGCGGTTCGCTCGGCTTCGCCCTGGCCGACTCCCTGTACGCAGACCGGGTCATCGTCGTCACCGATGGTCTGGTTCCGTTCCCTTGCGTGCCGTGGCAGATCCAGGGCAACAATGTCGACTATGTCGTCGAGGTTCCCAGTATCGGTGATCCCGCCAAGATCGTCTCCGGAACCACCCAGATCACCAAGAGCCCCGACCGGCTGAAGATCGCCGAGTACACGGCCCGGTTCGTTCGCGATGCCGGGATCATGCAAGACGGCTTCTCCTTCCAGGCTGGAGCGGGAGGGATCTCCCTGGCGTTCACGGCGTTCCTGGCCGACATGATGCGCGATGCCGATGTGAAAGCGCGCTTCGTGCGGGGAGGATCGACCAGGGTGCTGGTCGACATGCTGGAGGAGGGGCTCACCGAGTTCATCCTCGACGGCCAGACGTTCGACCTCGCCGGTGTGGAGTCCATCGGCTCGGATCCCCGGCACGTCGCGACCTCACCTTTCACGTCCTACAACTTCAACGGCAAGGGCAACTTCGCAACGATGGTCGACGTCGTCGTGCTTGGAGCTACCGAAGTCGACGTCGACTTCAACGCCAACGTGGTCACGCACTCCGACGGTCGGCTCCTGCACGGGATCGGCGGCTGGCAGAACTGCTTGTTCTCCGGCTGCACGATCCTGGCGATGCCGTCGTTCAGGGACCGCAACCCGGTCATCCGGGATCGGGTCACCACCCTCACCGGACCGGGCGAGCTCATCGACGTTGTCGTGACCGAACGGGGCATCGCCATCAACCCGAAACGCCAGGACCTGATCGAGGCCACCAAAGGATCGGACCTTCCGATCCTCGACATTGGCGATCTGCAAGCTCAGGTCGAAGCCATCTGTGGGGGCAAGCCCGCACCGGCCCAACTCACCGACGAGCCCGTGGCAATCGTCAAGTGGGTCGACGGCACCGTCCTCGACACGGTCTGGCGCCCCGCCTAGCGCCCGCACACCTCGAACCCAGGGCTCGCAG
>CBEVHI010000093.1:0-7770 GCA_965549635.1 uncultured bacterium
TGGCTGCTGGCTGCTGGCTGCTGGCTGGCGACCGGGCCCGATACGAAGTACGAGATACCAGGTACGGCGACCGGAGGGAGCCAGGCTGCCGATAGCAGAGGGCCCGGGGGTTGCCCGGGCCCTCCACGCTGTTGGTTGTCTTGAGCCGGCTAGCCCTCGGAGTGGTAGCCCTCGGCTTCCGCCTTGAGCTCTTCGTCCGTCTTGACCGTTGCCGTGCCTCCGTCGCGGTGGCACGACTTGCAGGCCCAGTCCAGTGTGATCGCCGAGTGGGCCGTTGACCCATCCTCGGAGAACTGGCTTTCCAGGTCCGGATCGATCGCAAATATGTGCGTTCGAATGTCTCCGGTCCAGGCGTCGGCGTCACCGACTGCGGACTTGACGATCCGCGGCATGTGACAGTCGATGCAGTCCACGAAGCCCGCCATCACGGTCGACTTCTGATGCTTGGCCTGCTCTTCATGACAGGTCGAGCACTCGAAACGAGCCGCGAGTTCGCCCGGGTTCTCCTTGCGGAGGGCGATCACGCCGCTATGCGGGTCATGGCAGTTGACACAGTTCAGAGCCGCGTGCTTGGTCTGCAACAGCTCTTCACCCTGTTCGTGATGCCGGATGAACCCACCGCTGGCGTTGATGTCATCCTTCGAGCCCCGGTAGTGACATGAGGTGCAGGCGTCCGCCGAAACGTCCACCTTCAGAGCGACACCGTATGGATCAGCAGCATGGTTGCTGCCCGGTCCGTGGCACTCTTCACACTGGATCCCGGGCTCGGCCCAGGTTCCGATGATGCCCTCGAGTCCGTCCTGATGGCCTTCCGGCTGGTATCCGGTCGTGTGACACGGACCACAGTCGTACGGCTTCTGCTCGCCGGAGTGGTAGGCGGACCAGTTGCCCCCGAGACCAAGGTCGTTGGGGATGTTCCACTGCACCGTGTCTCCGGTGATGATGTAACCATCGAGCCCGATGAACCGGGCCTTCCAGTTGTAGCCACCGATCACATAGGTCACGTCGTCCCAGGTATACCCCTCAGGGACTTCCGTGATTTCGGTGAACGGGTACGTCGGCGGCTGTCCGTCGACGACCTTGTTCAGTTTGTAGGGGTGTCCAGACTTGAGGAACTCTTCGGCGTTGTCCGGGTGACACCCGGCACACGTCTGTGTTCCCACATAGTCGGCACCAACGGCAGCTGCGGCCGTATCGCCGGCAGGCCCCGCGGGTCCGGCCGGTCCGGCGGGCCCTTGTGGTCCCGCAGGCCCCGCGGGCCCCGCATCGCCGGCAGGCCCCGCACACGCGGCGAGAACCATGGCGAAAATCACAACCAACAGCAGCAGAGATCGCTTCATGCTCGACCCCTCCTTTCGATTCTCGAACTGTAGGGAAGGCTCGCATGCCGACGCGGTGTTGGAATAGGGCCAAAGGTCCCATTATTGGTTGCGCCCCGTTCTACTTATTGTCGGTTACGATCGTGGCGACCACTGAGCATAAGAAGAGCCGAGGACGAGGCCAGTCGCGGAGAGAAGGAGGGGCCCGGCACACGTGCCGGGCCCCTCTGGTTTGGGAAGACTACGGCCGGGTCATCCCGGAGACATCGCCACCGATGTCCTTGATGCTGTCGTAGAGGACTTGCACGATGTACTCGCCGTTGTGGGCGAATCCACCGGGATCCTTGGTCGCGTACTGGTAGTTGTACGCAGCCCGCAGCAAACGGGGTGTCCATGTGCCGAAGCGGTTTCCGTAGTTGGCCTCGTCCGGGCTGTCCGCCACTCCGTCGCCGTTGGTGTCGACGAAGAAGTACGGGTAACTGTGGGGGTTGTAGGCGATCGCGTCGACGGCGTCGTTGCCGTTCGCATAGGCCTGGATGGCCGCGAGCAGCTCGTCTCGCATCGTCTGGATCTCATCCCACATGCCCTCGGCCACGTCACCATCCCCGTCATAGTCGATGGTCGACAAGCGGATCGCATGCAGATCATCTTCTGTGGCAACGGTTCCGTGGCAGGCCGAGCACTTGTCCACCTGGACTTCCAGTGCGTGCTTGTCATGGCACTGTGTGCACTGGTTGAGTGGGTGATCCTCGTTGTATCCGACGTAGGACTTGCCGGCGTACTGGTAGGCACCCTTGGCCTGGTCGCCGTAGAGGCTCGCTCCAGCAGCGAAGTAGTGCACGTTCAAGAACCTGAGCGACTCGCTGGCTTCGTCAGCCGGCGTGCTGCCGATGAGCTTGTCGACCGAAACGGTCGACTCTCTGCCCTGGTGACAGTTCATACACAGGTTCATGTCGTTGCTGCCGCTGTCGATCTTCGCACCGCTGGGGAAGGTCACCGGACCTATCTCGTAGCGGTCGTAGGTCGACAGATCGGTGTGACAGGTCGAGCACAGGAAGCCGTTGGAGAGCGGCTGGCTGATGTTGACGCCTTCCTTCAGGAAGGAGGGCAGACCCGTCGCCGAGTGGCACTTGCTACACGAGGCTGAGACCTCACCATCCTCGTCCCAGTGGCGGAACGCCTCTTCGGACCCTGCGAAGTGACCGTGGTCGATGCGATGCACGTCGATCATGGCGATCGGCGATGACAGCACCGAGTTCAGGTCTTCGGTCGAGTCGACGACGAGTTGGATGATGTACTTGCCTCCGTGGGCGTACCCACCGGGATCCTTGATGGACACCTGGTAGTTGTAGGCCGCCTTCAGGAGCCTCGGGGTCCACGACGCGTACTTGTTCCCGTACGAAGCTTCCTCACCGTCGGCGATGCCGCTGGCGTCTGTGTCGATGAAGAAGTACGGGTACGAGCCGGCGTCATAGACGATCGGTGTGCCCGCTTTGGTCGAGGCGTACTCCTGAATCGCTGCGTACAGCTTCTCCTGGAGTCCCTCGATCTCAAAGGCGATGCCTTCGGTCAGGTCACCGTCGCCGTCGTAGTCGACCTCGGAGCCGGCCATCCGGATGTTCTCCAGGTCTTCGACGGACGCTACGCCGGTGTGGCACGCGGCGCACTCGTCGACCTTGAGTTCGAGTGAGTGCATGTCGTGACACTGGATACAGGTCGTGTATCCCTCGACGTGGGTGAAGAACGCATCGTACGACTTGCCGTCGTACTCGTAGCCGCCCTTCGTGACCGTTCCGTACTTGGTGGCCGCCGCGGCGAAGTAGTGGATGTTGATGAAGCCGAGGTCTTCGGAGACCGTGTCCTCATCCATCCCTTCGGTCGCTTCGTCGACGGAGCCCTTCCATGCCCTGCCCTGGTGGCAGGTCATGCAGCGGGCCTCGTCACCCAAGCCGGTGAGTTCGACGCCTGACGGCATCGTCACATGGTCGAGCTTGAGCGTGGCGTCGTTGTGACATGCCACGCACTCGACCGTGGTTCCGATTGCCGCATCGGCTTCGACGCTCCCGAACGCGGTGCCGTCTGCTCCCACATAGTCCTGGAAGCCTGGCGTGCTGTGACACTTCGCGCAGTTGGCGGAGACGACCGCGGGGTCGTCCTCATTCCAGTGGTTGAAGGCCTCGGCCGTCTGGTCGGCGTGTGCCGAGCCCTGCCACGCGGCAAGGAAAGGCACCTCCAGGACCGATTCGGCGGGCGGCGCGGTCGTCGCGGTTGTCGTCGTCGGTGGACTGGTGGTTGTTGTGGTCGTCTCGGCGGCCTCGTCGGTACATCCTGCGATGAACAGAACGAGAGCCAGCCCGAGCAGTGCGATCAGAATGAATCGCATTCGCTTTGTCATATCACCTCCACGCGCGCGGATTGACAACGCAAGTGTGCAGCACGGTGGAGCCGTCGACTAGTACCAACCGTCCCTATTCGGTTGGAGAATGGCCTCTTATGTGGGAAGGGCCGCACCCAGTGCCACCAGCAGTCCGAACGCCAGATCCAGTCGGGCGACTCCTTTGAGGACGGTGATCAGTGGAGGGCCTGCAATCTCCCGATGGATGGTGATCGTCAGCGGAATCGCCAGCGGGATGGTGGCCAGGGCAAGCAACGTCCAGGCCGGTGTCCAGCCGGACAGCGCGAAGAGGCCGACGAGCAGGAACGCACCCCAGACCAGCGCGTCGAACAGGAACCGGGCGCGGTCGCGGCCGATGATCACCGCCAGTGTGCGCTTGCCGGCATCCCGGTCGGTGTCGATGTCCCTGACGTTGTTGGCCACCAGGATGGCGGTGACGAGGAACCCCATCGGGATGGCCAGCAGCCACACGTCCAGCGGAGCCGACCTGTCGTACACGTAGCGCGAAACGATGGTGGCTACCAGACCGAAGAAGACGAAAACGAAGAGCTCACCGAGGCCCCGGTACCCGTACGGTCTGGGCCCGCCCACGTAGCCGAGGGTGGCGAGAATCGAAGCGACACCAACGATCACGATCACCCATCCGGAGATGGTGATGAGATACACGCCGGCCGCGGTCGCCACCCCGAACGCCACCCAGGTGCCGATCGACATGGCCCGCTCGCTGAGCAGACCGGAGGCGACGGCCCGTTGGGGGCCGATCCGGGCCGCGTTGTCGGCGCCGCTCCGAGCGTCGGAGAGGTCGTTGGTGAAGTTGGCCGCGACTTGGATCGCCAGGGCTCCGATCGCGGTGGCGATCAGCGGCCCCCACCGAAACACTCCATCACCGATCGCCAGACCCGCAGCGACGACAACGGGGGCGAGCGCGGCAGGCAGGGTGTGTGGCCGTGAGGCCAGATACCAGGCGCCGGTACGCGTCGTCGGGTCGAGCGTCATCTCAGAAGTGATGCGGAAAGCCGGACCAGTCGGGCTTGCGCTTCTCCAAGAACGCGTCCCTGCCTTCTCTGGCCTCTTCTGCCCCGTAAGCCAACCGCGTGGCTTCACCTGCGAACAGCTGCTGGCCGACCAATCCGTCGTCGGGGAGGTTGAAGGCGAACTTGAGCATCCGGATCGAGGTGGGGCTCTTGGCGTTGATCTCCGCCGCCCACTCGAGTGCCACTGGCTCCAGCTGTTCATGGGGGACCGAAGCGTTGGCTGCGCCCATGGCTACGGCCTCATCCGCCGAGTAGTTGCGGCCGAGGAAGAACACCTCACGTGCCCTCTTCTGGCCGATCTGACGGGCCAGCAACGCCGAGCCGTAGCCGCCGTCGAACGAGGCCACGTCGGCGTCCGTCTGCTTGAAAACGGCATGCTCTCTCGAAGCAATGGTCAGATCACAGACGACGTGCAGACTGTGTCCGCCGCCGACCGCCCAGCCGGGCACGACGGCGATCACCACCTTCGGCATAAAGCGGATGAGGCGCTGGACCTCGAGGATGTGCAGGCGTCCGAGTCGGGCCGGATCGATGCCGTCGTCGCCCTCGTACCGGTAGCCGTCCGCACCCCTGATTCGTTGGTCGCCACCGGAACAGAAGGCCCAGCCGCCGTCCTTGGGGGAAGGGCCGTTGCCGGTGAGCAGGACCGCACCGACGTCGCTGGACATGCGGGCATGGTCGAGTGCGGTGTACAACTCGTCCACGGTGTGGGGACGGAACGCGTTGCGCACTTCGGGCCGGTCGAAGGCGATACGAACCGTGCCTTGATCGATGGCCCGGTGATAGGTGATGTCGCTGAACGCGAAGCCATCGACCGGTTCCCAAGCGGACGGGTCGAACAGCGCAGAGACGGTGGTGTTCATCGAGCCTCCATTGCCTGCCCGGTACTGTAGTGAGCGTGACACCATGGCCGACAGCGCTGGCGGAACAGAACCCGGATCTGCCGTTCCTGATCACCCCGGAGGGGGAGTTCTCCTACGGCCGGATTGAGCAGGAGGTGTTACAGACGGCCGGCGGCCTTGCCGCCCGGATTCGTCCAGGGGAGTTGGTGGGGGTGCGGGCATTGTCGACCGTTGAGGCGGTCGTGACGATGCTGGCCGTGCCCAGGGCCGGGGGAATCCTTGTCCCCATCGATTCGCGGCTCGCTTCCGACGGGATCGTCGAGCTGGCCGAGCGCCTCGGGATCGATCACATCGTCGATCGGCCCTCGGCCGGTTCGGGCCCGGTCCCCGACACGGCAGAAGATGCGCCTTGGGCGGTTGTGCCGACGTCGGGGACGACCGGACACCCGAAGGGAGTCGTGCTCACCGCGGCGAATCTCGAGGCCGCGGCAACCGCATCGGCGGCCTTCCTGGGCCATCAGCCGGGGGACCGATGGCTGTGCGTGCTGCCTCTGCACCATGTGGGCGGTCTGATGATCCTGCTCCGATCGGCCCACATCGGGGGAACCGTGGTTCTGGAACCCCGGTTCGACGCTCGTCGGGCCGCCGAGCTGCTGCACACCGTCCGGTTCGCTTCGTTCGTTCCAACGATGTTGAGCCGAGTCCTCGAATACGCGGAAGGTCCATACCAGGACCTGTCCACGGTACTGGTGGGGGGCGGCCCGCTTCCCCCCGGGTTGCTCGATGCGGCCCGATCGGTGGGAATCCCCGCAGTCCCGACCTATGGGGCCACCGAGACCGCCGCGCAGATAGCTACCGGTCGGGTCGGCGAGGCCACGGTGAGGGCGCTCCCCGGCGTGAGCCTGCAGATCTTCGACACGTCGGGGATCCCGATCGACGCCGGTTCCGTGGGAGAGATCGTGGTGGACGGTCCGATGGTCTCGCCCGGCTACTGGGGAGTGCCGGCCCGAACCGGACCGCATCACACCGGTGATCTGGGACTGCTCGACATGGAGGGGAACCTCACCGTGCTGGGTCGGGTCGACGACATGGTCATCACCGGGGGTGAGAACGTCTATCCGGTGGAGATCGAACGGGCGTTGATGGCCCATCCCTCGGTGTCCGACGCGGCGGTGTGGGGTGTGCCCCATGATCAATGGGGCAGCGTGTTGCACGCCGCAGTCGTCGCTCAAGACGTGGACCTCGACGAGCTCCGTCGTTGGGTTCGGCAGCACCTGGCCGGGTACAAGGTCCCCAAGGTCTGGCATCTGGTCGAAACTATCCCTCGTTCCCGGATGGGGAAGCTGGATCGCAAGGGCCTGGAGGGACGATGAGCGAGCAGCCGCTCCAGGTCACACCAGGCGTCGAGATCCCGGGGGAGGAACTCTCCTGGCGGTTCGAGACCACCGGAGGTCCCGGCGGGCAGCACGCCAACCGCTCCCACACAGGTGCCGAGCTGCGTTTCGATCTCGGCGCATCCGACGTGTTCGATCCCCAGATCAAGGAGCGCATGCTCGCCAGGCTTGGCCGTCGTGCTCGTCACGGCGTAGTGACGGTGTCCGCCGATGAGCAGCGCTCGCAGTGGCGGAACCGTCAGACGGCGAGGCGCAGGCTGGCCGACCTGCTGCGGGAGGCGATGGCGGAGCCGAAGTCGCGAAAGCCCTCCAAACCCTCTCGTGCAGCGCGGCGACGCCGGCTGGAGCGCAAACGCGCTCGAGGAGCCATCAAGCGGCTTCGTCGCCCTCCTGAGGCGGAATGACGCCCAGCCACAGGTAGCCGTACGGTTCGATGGTGAACTGGCCGGAAGCGTGTGGCTCGCCGGTGAGCAGATCGGTGCCGGGCTGGGCGAGGTCCATCGTCGCGGTTCGGTCGGAGAGATTGGCGACGACCAGGACGGCGTCATCGTCGTGGGTGAGGACGAAACCGATCAGCGCCAGATCTGCCGGTTGCAGCCATTCGACCGTGCCCCTTCCGAAAGCCGGGTGGCGGCGGCGAACGGCGATCGTCTTCTTCGTCCAGTTGAGCAGCGACGAAGCGTCGGCAAGGCCGGCGGCGACGTTCACGTTGCGGTACCCGTAGACGGGATCGTCGATCACCGGCGCGTAGAGCTCATCGGCGTTCGAGAACCCGGCGTTGCGGGA
>CBEVHI010000094.1:0-7762 GCA_965549635.1 uncultured bacterium
ACCAGCTACCAGCTTCCAGCTACCAGCTGACAGCTCACAGCTCACAGCTCACAGCTCACAGCGAACAGCTTCCAGCCAGAACGTTGCTTCAGGTCACGTTGGTGTAGGGGTTTCGTTGGCTGCTGGCAGCTGGCTGCTGGCAGCTTTGTGGCTCATGACTGACGACCAACGTCTCTGGTCGAAGTACGAGATACGAGATACGAGATACGCAATTCGGCTAGCTGCGTTCGCGACTCTTGCTGGTAGCTGGCTGCTGGCTGCTGGCTACCAGTTCGGTCCGCGAACTACACCACTTGCCAGACCGCGCCGCTGCGGGGTGGGAGGGCCAGCCGCACCGTGTTGTGGTCGGCCTTGACGCCGCCGTCACCCCAGAGGGTGCGGTAGTCCCCGGCGAGGCCATCGGTGTCGAATGAAGCCGATGCGGCCTGCTCGCCGGCGTTGACGGCGACGATGATGCGCTCGCTGTCGTCGACTCTGGAGAAGACCACCATGTGATCGGACGCGGCGAGCGAGTCATACCCACCGCGTCGGAGAGCGGGGTGGTCATCGCGAAGGGAGATCAGGGAGCCGAAGGCGCCCAAGAGGTCCCGGTTCCACTCCTCTGGCCGATCCCAAGGGAAAGCCGCCCGGGATTCGGGGTCCGGTCCGCCGGTCAGGCCGATCTCGTCGCCGTAGTAGATGCTCGGGGCTCCGGGGAAGGTGAACTGCAGCAACGCTGCGAGTTCGAGCGACGTCGCGTCTTCGGCACAGACGGTGAGCACCCTGGGGGTGTCGTGAGACCCGAGCAGGGTGAGGTTCGCCCGGGCGGCGGAGGCAGGGTAGGCGGCGACCAGTGCATCGATCCGTTCCCGGTACGCGGTGGCGTCGAGGGCAGGAGTGAGCGGGTAGTTCTGACCAGAAGCGAGACCCTGTGTGACCCGTCTCCCTGCGGTGAACGCCAGCGTGTACCCGGCGAACAGGTAGTTCATCGTCCCGTCGAATCGATCGCCGGAGGAGATCCAGTCGCCGGCATCGTCCCAGATCTCACCGACGATGTACGCGTCGGGGTTGATGGCCTTGACTCTCGAGCGGAACTCTTCCCAGAACCCTTCCGTCGTGATCTCCTGCGGCACGTCGAGCCTCCAGCCGTCGGCGCCCCGTCGAATCCAGTGCTCGGCGACCCCCATGATGTATTCGCGGACCTCCGGGTTCTGGGTGTTGAGTTTCGGGAGACCGCGCAGTCCCCACCAGGCGTCGTAGTTGGCGGGGAGGTCCTCCTCGTACGGTCGTAGCGGCCAGTCCTCGATGTAGAACCAGTCCTTCCACGGGGAAGCAGGTCCGTTCTCGGCGACGTCATGAAACGGGAAGAAGCCCCGGCTGGCGTGATTGAAGACCCCGTCGAGGACGACGCGGATACCTCGGTCGTGGCACGACGTGAGGAGTTTCTCGAACGCCGCATCGCCTCCGAGCATCGGGTCCACCGTGTAGTAGTCGTAGGTGTGGTACCGGTGGTTGGACGCCGACCAGAAGATCGGATTGAGGTAGAGGGCGCTGACACCCAGGTCGGCCAGGTAGTCGAGGTGATCGACAATGCCGAGCAGATCGCCCCCCTTGTACCCGTGGACGGTCGGCGGCGCATCCCACGCCTCGAGATTCGAGGGCTTGGGTACCTGCTCCGATCGTGCGAACCGGTCGGGGAAGATCTGATAGAAGATCGCGTCGGCGACCCAGGATGGAGGTGTATTCATGCGCGACGGCGAGTCTTGCAGGAGAGCTGCCCGGTGGCCAAAACGATCTACTGATTCGCTCCAGCGGAAATCCAGGCCACGATCGTTGCGATCTCGGCGTCCGAAAGCCCGGGGCCGGGAGGCATCGGGCCCCCTTCGGTCTGCGTGCCCTTGAGCTTCTGCACCAGCAGAGATGCGTCAGGATCGCCGGGGACGATCACGGGGGCGTTGTTGCCGGTCTTCATGACCGCGTCATAGCTGCTCGCGTCCCAGCCACCGGCGGCGCCATGGCACACGGCGCATTTGGCCTGAAAGATCTCATCGACGTCTGCGAAGGATGCCGTAGCAGTAGGGCCGTCACTCCCGGGGACAAAGTCCCGCAGGTGCTGAACGAGGTCGGTGATCGTGCTGCTGGTCAGCAGGTCGCCCCATGCGATCATCGCCGTCGCTGAGTGCCCGTCGCGGATCGTCGTGAAGATCTGCTCGTCGGACTGGGCCTGGAACTCGGGTCGCAGGAAGGAAGGACCGACTCCGCCAAGGCCGTTGAGACCGTGACACTGGGCACAGAACTGCGCGTAGACCGTGCCCTCGTCGACGCCAATGGGTGCAGGAGGAGCGATATCCGGAGGGAACTCCACGGGCGGATCCGCCTGCCACGACCTGATGAATGCCACGAGAGCGTCGATGTCGGTGTCCTCGAGAGCGCCACCGGCAGACAGTGCAAACGGAGACATCCCGAGGTCGGGCTGCCCCTTAGAGATGACCGATCTGATGGTGGCGTCGTCCCTGGTGGACAGGTACTCGGCCGTGCTGATCGGGGCAAGAATGCGCGCGGGGTTCCCCGGCAGCGGCCCACCCTCACCGAACTCGCCATGGCATGGCACACAGTTCGCCTGGTAGAGCTCCTGACCGACGGCGAGACCGGTGCCCTTCGAAGCCTGTGCGGTATAGGAGACCAGTGCGTCGAGTTGTTCTGCGGTGAGGACATTGCCCCACACGGGCATGGCAATGTGCGACCCACCGGTGGCGATCGCCGTGCGAGCAGCTTCCAGATCGGCGGCGGCCGGCACCTCGGCTCCGTGGCAGGACGAGCACCGGGAGGAGAACAGGGAATCGGCTTCAGGCTCGGAGGCGGGGTCGAGGGTGTAGCGGGCCAGCTGATCGATCTCGGTATCGGTGAGTACACCAGCCCACTGCGGCATAGATCGGTGCTGGCCTCCACTGGCGATGATCTCGCGCAGCTCGTCCTCGGTCCCACTGAACACGACGGCGGTTCCGTGGCAGGCCGCGCAGTTCTCGGTGTAGAGCCGCTGACCATCGGGAGCGACGAGGAAGTTGAGCAGGCTGGTCTGCTCGTCGCTGGAGAGTGTTGAAGACCAGTCAGGCAGTTCGATTCCGCTGTGGGCGGTGAAGTCGGCGTCGCCCTCGATGGCAGCCCGGAGCTGGAACGGGTCTCCTGCTGCCAGGTCAATGGCCTCGTGACAGCGGGCGCACTCGGCCTGGAACACCAGGTCCCCATTGGGTGAGCCGATGTAGCCGGCGAGGGCGTCGACCTCGTCGACAGACAGGTCCCCACTCCATGCCGGCATCCCTTCGTGGTTGCCCTGGGTGATGATCGCATGAAGGTCGGTACCCGGCGGCACATCGATGCTGGCACCGTGGCAGCCGGCACAGTTGGCGGCGTAGAGGGCGGCGACCCGGTCTCCGGCGACCTCACCACCGGGTGGTGGTTGCGAGATGACGGCCAGGAGCGTGAGTATGCCGAAACCGACGACGCCGAGTGTCGTCGCTCCCATGACCCACGGTCGCGCCGAAGGCCGTCGGGCTGCAGAGCTGTCGAGGTAGGGGAGGAGGGCAAGTGCCAGGATGGCAAGTGCGGGAATGACGATCACGCCGATGACCTCGAGCGATCCGGGGAAGTACTTGAGCAGCTGGAACACGAAGAGGAAGTACCACTCCGGTTTGGGGGTGTAGGAGGTGTCGGCCGGGTTGGCTCTGGGTTCGAGCGCGGCGCCGAAGACGTAGCTCAGCCCGACGAGAACCGCGAACACGACGAGCATGACGACGGCGTCCTTGAAGAGCGCATCGGGGAAGAACTGCTCGCCGGCCTGCTTGTCCCTCTTGTACTGCTCCAGATACTCCTGCTTCTCCTCACGCTTCACGGGACTCCTCCTTCTTCGGAGGCGCGCTGATCCCGATCTTGAAGACGAGGAACAGGTGGACGCCGAGCAGGACGAGCAGGAGCGCAGGGAGCACCCAGACGTGCACGCCAAAGAAGCGGGTCAGCGTGACCCCGGACAGTTCGGGGCCGCCGCGAAGGAGCCGGAGGAGCCAGTCGCCGATCACCGGGACCACGCCGATGATGCGTGTGCCCACGGTCGTGGCCCAGAAGGCTTTCTGGTCCCACGGCAGCAGGTAGCCGGTGAAACCGAAGCCGATGACGATGAGGAGGAGGGCGATGCCGGTGAGCCACGTGACCTCACGGGGATACTTGTACGCCCCGTACACGATCACCCGCAACATGTGGAGCACCGCCAGGACGACCATCGCGCTCGCCCCCCAGTGGTGGAGGCCTCTGATCAGCCAACCCAGCGTGACCGTGTCGGTGATGTACCGAACGCTGTCGTAGGCGTCCTGCGGGCTTGGCACATAGAAGACCGAGAGCAGAATGCCGGTGACGATCTGGTTGATCGCGACGAACAGCGTTGCCGATCCGAGCGTGTAGGCCCACGTTGTCTTTGGGATCTTGCGAAGGAACAGCGTCTCCCAGATGTTCCTCCAGCCGGTGCGCTCGTCGAGCCAGGAGCCGATGTCAGCCATTGAAGTTCACCTCCAGCTTCCCGTCGGTCTCCCTGACCTCAAAGGTGTCGAGGGGCTTGGGGGGTGGCCCCTCGAGGACTTCGCCGGTCTTGGAGAACACCGCGCCGTGACACGGACAGAAGAACTCTTCCTGATCCTCGACCCACCGCACTCTGCATCCGAGGTGGGTGCAGACATTCGAAAGGGCTGTGTAGTCCCGGCCGTTCTCGGTCTCGACGTAGAAGGAGACTTCCTCGGACTGCGTCACCCATCCGGTGGTTCGATCGATCGAGGTCTTGAACAGCGTCGGCTGACCCACCTCCACCTTGGAACTGGGCCCCAGCGGGAGCCAGGTGCTGGCCGCCTCGGACTCTCGGGCGGGACTCACGAAATACGCGACGGCCGGCACGCCGAGGCCGGCGGTGATCACACCGCCAATGGCCACGGTGGCGCGGCTGAGAAACTTCCTTCTGCTGATCTCATCACCCATTGTGCTCTTCCCCAGAAGAAGGTCGGACTATATCGAGACATAAGGAAGACTCCTGGCGAGCCGCTAGGGCCGAAAGACCCTATTTCGCGGTGTCGAGCTGAAGTCCTCGCTCACACATCTGTCCGCCGAGCATAACCATCGTATCTGTCGGATCTCTACTCAGGACCGCGGATGTCCTCACTTCGGCGAGCGTCGGGATGAGGACCGCTGGATCGAGACCCAGGGCGCGTCGTGCCCCGAGAAGCGCATCCTGGGGATCATCGACACGGTTCACCACGACGAGCGGCGTTGGTCCGCTCCACCCTCGCACCATTTGGGCGGCTCGGACCAGACCCGTGGGACTGGCGTCGCACACCATCACCGCAGTTGCAGCCAGGCGAACGGTGCTCTCTCCGTGTGGCCATGGGCCGAGGTCGGCCACGACGACGTCGAATGTTCCGAGGGCCGAGCGGACAAGCTCGGCGCGCAGGTCTGCGGTCAGGGGACCCTCGCCGACTCCGGTAAGCACGGATATGGGCCCGACGGTGCGGATGTGATCGATTGGAGGACTTCCGGTTGATCTGACGAAATCGAGCGCCTCTCCAAGGTCCGACAGAGGGGGCAGTCCGAACCGAAGGCCAAGTGTCGGCGGATCGAGGTCGACGAGCAGTGTGCGACCCTTCGCTGCAGCCGACCATGCGATGGCGATGGCCACCTCGGTTCTGCCGGGCGCACCCCTCGGACCGGTGACAGCGATGAGCGTTCCGTCATCACTGCCGGTCGGGGCAGTGAGCGAGAGGGCGCGAACCGTCCTGAGCAACTGGAGCGATGAGACATCGTCGGCGAATGAGGCGTCGGCTTTGGCAACGTCGAAGAGGTGGCGGCCGGGTTCGTCCCCCGCGGGGTAGACCCCGACCACCCGGATGCCTCTTCGCCGCCACGCTTTCACCATGGCTGGGCTCACCCAGGGTGTCTCGGATCCTGCGACGATGACGCTCGGGCCGCGACGAGTCACCTCCTCCGGTTCGTATGCCCGGGCGACGACCCGCACGGCCCCGGTCTCCCGAGCGAACGAGACAAAGGTTTCCTCCCAAGGCCGGGCGGTCAGAACGGTCGCCACCGACGGCCTCGTCACTGCAGTTCCGCCCGGGTGATGTGAGAGAGCGGAACCACGGATCCGGCGACGAGCACATGGTCGAGGCCGACACCGGCCACCGGGCCTTCGATTCTCCCGCCGTCGATGGTGGTCACGATGGCTCGCTCATGGCGGTCTTCGGCCTCGAGGAATCGGTCTCGCAGGGTTTGCGATCTCCTGTGGCTAATCGCAGCCGCCTCCTGTTCGGCCCCTCGCACGAGCTCATACTGGGATCGCAAGCGATGGGTGAGTTCGACCAGGTCGGGATGTCGCAACGGATCCACTGTGCCCTCCTCACAAGACACACACAACCATCACTAACAATCACTAAACTATTGCAACTATGAACAACCGTCAATACCGTGGGATGGCTTTCTTTCGCGTTCTCGACAGCACAGGTACGCTTGCCACGATGTCGATCCCCCGCACAATCACTGTCGCTGCTGTGGCTGCGGCGATCGTCTTCGCTTCGCTTCCCGGGGCGGACGTCGCCTTCGCGCAGACGAAGAGTGACGTGAACGAGGCCCAACAGGAGGCGGACCGGGCCAAGGCGGCGTTGCGCGACTCCCAGCAGGCTGCCGATCAGGCGAGTCTGCGCCGCGCCGCAATCGAGACAGATCTGCTGGCTCGTCTCGATGATGTCGAGCGGACGAGCGCCGATCTCGACGCGGTCTCCTCGAAAGTCATCGCACTACGGGGCCAGATAGAGGATGCGGAGGTGATGGTGGGGGCGCTGCGCTCCTCCGCGCAGGAGCGTGCCGTGGAGGCCTACATGAGCGCATGGTCGACGGACATCGGCATGGTGGTGCTCACCGCCGATCTCGCCCATGCGTTGGTCCTCGAGGACGTTGCCGAGACGGTCAGGGAGGACGATCTTGCCCAGATCAACGAATTGACCATCCAGCGTCGCATCCTGGGTGACCTGCGCACCGATCAGGAGTCCGAGCAGCAACGGCTCCAGCAGATCCAGGAGGACCTCACGGCTCAGGTCGACGTGCTCGAGCAACTCTTCATGCAAGCCGACGTCGAAGTGCGGGCAGCCTACCTCGCGGCTGATGAAGCCGATCGGCGATATCGCAGTGCCCGCAGTACTGCCATTGCCGCCCAGAACGCCTATGAGGAAGCTCAACGCAAGCTCCGTATCGGCAGAGGAGTGGAGAGATGGCGCCCGCTGGTCGAGCAGTACTTCCCGCCCGACCTGGTCGATCAAGCACTCGCCGTCATGTACTGCGAGAGCGGTGGGAACCCGGATGCGGTCAACCCGCACTCCTCCGCCTCCGGTCTCTTCCAGTTCCTCAAGGGAACCTGGGCGATAGCGAGTGTCAGAGCCGGTTTCGGCGGGTACAGCCGGTTTGACCCGGAGGCCAACATCGCTTCCGCGGCATGGCTCGTCGACTACTCGATTCGCACCAATCACCCACGAGGTCCGTGGGGACACTGGACGTGCCGACCGTAGTGGGGCAACAGGAGATCGATCTGACCCCCGATCGGTGGGCGAACGGTGGAGAAGTCGTCGGCCGCTGGAACGGCAAGGCTGTCTTCGTAGGGGACGCGCTCCCAGGCGAACGGCTTCGCGTCAACATAGTGCACGAGAAACCATCGTGGGCACGAGCGGATCTCGTCGAGGTCACAGAGTCGTCGCCTTCTCGAGTC
>CBEVHI010000095.1:0-7713 GCA_965549635.1 uncultured bacterium
ATCGGCAGACTCGACACTGGTGACGATCTCGAAAGAGGCGCTGGACCACCTCGTGCAGACCAGCGCCTCGGCGGCGCGATCACTGTTCTCCGTCCTCCTGTCCCGCTGGCGCCAGACACAGGCACAGCTGCGACAGTCGGAACGGATGGCCCAACTCGGCACATTGACCGCAGGGCTCGCCCATGAACTCAACAACCCGGCAGCCGCTGTGGCGCGCAGCGCAAACCGGCTCGGTCCGGCACTCGAAGCGTTCCGGATCGCCTTGGAGGCGTCCAAAGACCTGAGCGACGAACACTCGTCAAGTCTCCTTGAACTCCTCGACCAGGCCGCACCTGCCGGGCCGCCGATGGGAGCGATGGAACGCGCCGACCTGGAGTCCGCGGCAGAGCGGGCACTTGCGAATGCAGGAGTTCCCGAGGCCGGCCGGATCGCCTCCGGTATCTCCGACACGGGGATGCGTGACTTCGCGACCATCATCGCCGAGTACGGTGCCGATGCCGGGCCGGTTCTCCAGACCCTCGTCGCGACGCGACGTTTGCACAGTCTGATCCGGGGGATCGAGGAAGGTGCGTCGAGGATGGCTGCGATCGTCGGGGCACTCAAGTCGTACTCCTACCTCGACCAGGCACCGCTGCAGACGGTCGACATCCGCCGCGGCATCGAAGACACGCTGCTCATCCTCGAACACAAGCTGCGCGACGCCGAGGTCCACCTGGAGATCGACGATCTGCCTCCGATCAGCGCGTACGGAAGCGAACTGAACCAGGTGTGGACGAACCTGCTCGACAACGCCGCAGACGCCACTGCCGGTCAACCCGATGCCGCGATCACCGTGCGTGCCAGGGCAGACTCGGGGACCATCGTGGTGGAGGTCCAGGACAACGGCAAAGGGGTCCCTCCGGAACTACTGCCGAGGATCTTCGACGCGTTCTTCACGACCAAACCGCCGGGATCGGGCACAGGTCTCGGTCTCGACATCAGCTACTCGATCGTCGTGCATCGGCACCGGGGGGATCTGACGGTGGTTTCAGAGCCCGGCTGCACCACTTTCACGGTCGTGCTTCCCATCAGTAGTGCCCGAGCCGAAGGTACGGTGACGCAATGACCACCAGGAAGCTGTGCGACGAACTCGCCAACGTGCCGCTGGAGGACATGCCTCCTGGCGGATGTATCGAGTGCCTGGCCATCGGAGACACGTGGGTGCATCTGCGCTACTGCGTCACGTGCAAACAGACCCGCTGTTGCGACGATTCAAAGAATCAGCACGCTCGCAAACACGCGGCGGCGGCCGGCCATCCCGTCATCAGGTCCAAGGAGCCAGGCGAGGCTTGGGCATGGTGCTACGACCACGAAGGCGGCGTACGGCTGCCGGTGTCCGCCTAGCTCAGCTCACAGCAGGCTCCTGGCTACCTTCAGATCGGCAGTATCGAATCCTTCCGTGAATCGATCCAAGGTGGCACGAAGTCGGGCGGTCGAGGCCCCGGCTTGCTCTGTCCCTTTGTGCAGCCTGGCGAGCGATATGGCTGCCCGGAGAGAGAACGAGAGGGCTCCTTGCTCTTCCGCCAGACTGAAGCCGCGCAGGAAGCACGCCGCAGCCTCTTCGAAGTCGCCGTCCTGAGCGAGCAGCTCCCCGCGGAGGCGGTGGAGCTCCGGTTCGTAGGTGCGCTGGTGTTTGGCGTCTACGACGGCGAAGAGGTCGTCGAGCAGTGCCATCCCATCCTCCGTGCGGCCCGCGATTTGATAGAGCTCGACGAGCATCGACGAGTAGCCGGGATCCTGCAATCCCAGGCGGGCGAGGGTCGCGGCCATCTCCTCGATGGCGCCTTCGACGTTTCCCGAGCGGCCCTGGGCCCACGACCGCAAGACCGCCGCCCAGTCGGCCAGGCCAGGGAAGCCTGAGGCGACTGCCCGATCGCTCAGCGCATCAGCCTGAGCAATCGTCGCGTCGAGGTCACCGCGCTGTCGATGGATGAAGGCAAGGGCCAACATCGCGGCAAGCACGGAGAAGTCGTGATCGCGACCGAGGAGCACACCCTCGTGCGCTGCCTCGACGGCCAGGTCGGGGCGGCCGGTCGTCCATGAAGTCAGTCCGATGGCCCGCTGGGCGCACGATCCCGGGTCGTGCCCTCCGAATTCGGACGTGTGAGCTTCGTGCCACTCGGGTCGGTACAGCCGCACTCCCGCTTCGAGATGCCTGGCTGCCCTCTCGTAGTCCGGAATCTGAATCAGAGTCGTCCAGAGGGCGTGGTGCGCCTGCAGACGCAACCCGTCGTCGTCGGCATCCTCGGCGATGCGCATCAGCCGCTCTCCAAGTTCGATGGCGCTGTGTGTGGCATCGGAGAAGTGAGCGCTGATCCAGGCACCCCACAAGATCGGGAAGAGCTCGACACCGTCGACGAGTCCTTCGGCCAGTGCCGAAGCGCGTTCGAACACCGACCGGGTCGCTTCTGATCCGTAGCCCGTCGTCGCGAAGGTGGCGGTCCCGAGATGTCGGAGGGTGTCGAGTCTCAGTCGCGGGTCCGCTACATCGGCAGGGAGCCGCTCGGTGTGGGCGAGTGCTTCGGTGAGGAACTGCCGGGCCTCTTCAAATGCTCCCTGGCGAAGCGCGGACTTCCCCGACTCCCGGAGGTGAAGCGAAGCCCGTTCGTGGGCCTCGACGTCACCAACCGTGTCTGCGGCAGCCTGCACCCAGTGGTGGGCGAGGAGGGGATGATCGGTCACTCCTTGCTGCTCCAGCCATGTGGCGACCGACCTGTGGAGCTGACGGCGTTGTCCGTACGGCATCGATTGGTAGGCGACATCGCGAATGATCGCGTGCCGAAACGCCCACCGGTGTGCTCCCTCATCGGAGATCAGACCGAGCTCGGCCAGTTTGGCGAGATGCAGCGTGAGGTCATCGCGATCTTCTATCACCGGATGCACCGAGCGCAGCAGGTTCTCGTCGAAGGTGCGCCCGATCGTGCTCGCAACCTTGAGAACCAGACGACGGGGTGCTTCGAGGCGGTCGATGCGGCTCGTGACGACACCCTGGACCGTCTCTGGAACCGTCAGCCCGTCGAGGAGTTCGGGGGCGGCAACTGTGCACTTTCGGTTCTCGATCTCGATGATGCCGAGGTCGCGCAGTGTGAACGCGATCTCCTCACTGAAGAAGGGGTTGCCTTCCGCCCGTTCGAGGATCAACCTCTCGACGCGCTCGGGGAGGTTCTCCACAGCGAGGTTTCTCGCTACGAGCTCGAGAGTGTCGGCGGAAGTCAGGGGTTCCAGCGTCAGATGAGTTGCCTGGGCGGGGCTGTCCGCTCCGACCAGCGTTGCAGTGTTCGGTGTCGGTCGTCCGGAGAGCACGAGCAGGATCCCTTGCACAGCGTCGCCAACATCGACCGCGAGGGCTCGAGAAGACGCATCCAGCCATTGTGTGTCTTCGATCACGACGACGAGCGGCTCGGAGTTCGCGGCGATGCCGACCAGACTGCGCAGGAGATGTCGGGTCCTGCGCGCCCGTTCGTCTGCATCGGTGGGGTGGGCAGTCTCCGGCAGGTGAAGCGACAAGACGTCGTTGAGCAGCGAGGCGTTCTCCATGAGCTCCGGATGGGGCCGCAGAGAGCGCAGCACGTGGCGCCGGCGCGACCCCGGGTCATTTGGGACGGCGTCGAGGCCGAGAAGGTCCGACAGAACGGACCGCCACGCGAAGTAGGGAGTTGAAGTCTCGATCGGGCTTCCGAAGCCGGCCACGACGCGGATGCCACGGCTTTCGGCGGTGTCGATGAGCGACTCCACCAGCCGCGTCTTGCCGATCCCGGCCTCGCCGTTGACCAACACCGTCTTTTTGGTTCCGGTGCCGACGAGATCGTCGAGAGCTTCGATGAGGATGCTTCGCTCTGCGCTTCTCCCGACCAACGGGACGCGTTCCGCTCTTTCCCGAATGGCTCTCTGGGTAGCACCGGCAGGGCGAAACGCGTTGATGACGCCGCTCTTGCCTTTGAGCGTCAGGGGCGGAACGGCGTCGTAGTCGATGCGGTCGTAGGAGCGCGCGGTCGATTGGTCGCACAGGATGTCGTCTTCCGCGGCTTGCATGAGCCGGGCAGCGAGGTTGACCACGTCTCCCACCACCGTGTACTCGCGTCGGACGTCACTTCCGACGGGACCACAGAACACCCGTCCGCTCGTGATGCCGATGGCGGTTCGCAGTCCCAGGTCGGCGGTGGCGTCTTCGATCGCGAGGGCAGACATCACGGCTCGTGCCGCATCGTCCTCGTGTGCCTGCGGAGGCAGGCCGAAAGTCGCCAGCAACACCGTCCCCTTGTCGCCTTCGACCAGCTGCTGGATGGTGCCCTCGTAGCGATGCACGACGTGCTGGATGGCAAGGACAGCGGCATGGAGGATCTCCACGGATCCTTCCGTGCCGATCAGGCGAACGAAGACCGAGGAGATGTGCCGAAACTCGGCGAGCCAGGCATCCTGTCCTGCGTCGACGCGATCGGTCACTGCCGGGGGAACGAACTCACGAAGCCCCATCGTGGACTCTGAGGGGACGCGCACCGGTACCGTCGGCGTAGGTTCCGGGACTCCGTCCAGGGCGACGACCCTGACCGCTCCGCCGGCGAGAACATCTCCCTGGCAGGCGCCGGAGATGAGTTCAGCAACGCTCGGTGCTGCCACCACCTCCCCGGGTTGGACCAGCGGGTCGAGACCGGCCAGTTCGCGAAGTGGTGGTCCGGAGACCAGGCAACGCTTGTGTCCGCCGGCTCCTCCGACGTGCAGCGTTTCGAGCGGTCCCGCGGCGAGGGTCGTCTTGATGGCGAGGTCGATGTCGCTCCGCTTGGGGATCGTGGGGAGCAGGCCGTGGAGGGCGAGGGCGGCCCCGACGGCGCGGAGGGCCTGTTCGCGATCGTTGCTCCACCACACGACGAGCATGGCGTCGCCTTCGAAGCTGACGACGTCGCCTCCGAGACTGGAGCACACCTTGATGAACTTCGCGAAGTGGTCGGAGAGGATGGTTGCCATCTGCTCTGCGCCGGCTGCACCAACGCGGGACAAGCGCTCCGTGAGTGGCGTGAACCCGGCGATGTCCAGGAACAGGCACACGCCGTCCCCGAGGATCGCGCTCGGTGTCGGGACGGTCGGCGGGGCGGCGGCGAGCCGTCGAGCCACCATCGGAGGCACATAGGTTGTGAGCAGCTGGCTGCCGGCCATGGGTGACCTGGGTCGACGGGACGCCGAGCCTACCGGGGTCTTCCAGCAACGTCGCGCTCGCTTGTCCAGCATCGGTTCGCTTCAACCCCTAGGATCGAGCGCAACCGTACGGAGTGGAGGAGAGCGGTATGCACACTGGTCGATTGTTTGCACTTGCCGGGGTGGTCATCGGGATCATCGGGCTGTTTCTCAAGTCGTTGTCGTCTGCGGGGGAGAGCCTCCTCCCGGCGCTGGCCCAGGCGAATCCGGCGTTCCCGGATGGTATCCCCACGATCTGGGGAGGACTGGACACCTGGGCGCAGTGGGTGCTCGTCGTGCTCATCGTGGTTGTCGTGGTGCTGGCGTTGCTGGGTGTACGCAGCGCGGCGATGGATCGAAACTCGTCGGCGGTTACCGCGGTCATCGGCGTCGCGCTGCTGGCGTATGTGATCGTCAAGTATCTCGACGCACTGGACTCTGCCGATTCGATCCAGGCGGGTATGGCGCAGGCAGCAGCCGGCGGCCTGATTCCCGAGGCCTACACGGTGAGCGTGGGGATCGGCTTCCTCATCCTGGCTGTCGGCACGGTCCTGGTGATCGCCGGTGGGCTGAGCGGACTTCGCAGCGAGTCCTGAAACACCTCCTCCGGCGCGGGGAGACGCATCTGCGCCGGAGGGAACCATTCTTCGTCCCTCACACGTCAGAGGTATGACAAGGAGGTGACGGTGAGAGCGTGCGCGCTGATTCTGGTGACCGCGCTCGTGGTGAGTGCGTGTGGAACGGGCGCGACGGCGATGGCCCAGTCCGATGTGCCGAGAAGCCCGGCGGAGACCGATCAGGTCCACGTGGGATCTGCCGTGGCCGCGATGGATACCTTCGCCTCCGACCTCTACGCCGGTCTGGCCTCCGGCGATCAGAATCTCGTATTCTCTCCGGCCAGCATCTTCATCGCCCTGGCGATGACGTATGCGGGAGCTGAAGGTGCCACCGCAGAGGAGATGGCACGGACGCTCCACATCGACCTCGATGACGAGACGTTCCACGAGGCGATGAACACCCTCGACCTGGCTCTCGAGTCCCGGAGTTTCCGCAAGGACGACGAGGGGGTCCTGCTCAGCATCGCCAACAGCCTCTGGGCCCAGCAGGACACGACGTTCGAGCAGCCGTTTCTCGACACCCTCGCCGCCGACTATGGGGCAGGTGTGCGTCTCGTCGACTTCAAGACCGCCGCCGAGAAAGCGAGGGTGCGGATCAACGAGTGGGTCGCCGATGAGACCAATGACAAGATCACCGACCTGATCCCAAAGGGCGCCCTCGACGAGTTGGTGCGCCTCGTCCTGGTCAACGCCGTCTATCTCGACGCCACTTGGGCGCAGCAGTTCGATCCCAACGACACCACCGATCGCGCCTTCCATCGCCTCGGCGGGGACACGGTGACCGTACCGATGATGCACCAGGTCGGTTCGTTTCCGTATGGAGCCGGTGACGGCTGGCAAGCCGTGCAGATGCCGTATCTGGGCGGGGATCTGGCGATGCTCGTGATCGTCCCCGAAGACGGGCGGTTCGACGAGATCGAGGCCACGCTCGGGGAGGGACTCCTCGAGCACGCCATCACCAGCCCGGTAGCGGGCACCCGGGTCTCACTCACCATGCCCAAGTTCGAAACCCGGACCCAGGCGGGACTCACCCCGGTGCTTGGGGCTTTGGGGATGTCGACGGCGTTCGATCGGAACCTTGCGGACTTCTCCAGGATGACCACAGAAGAGCAGCTGTTCATCGGCGATGTCATCCACGAGGCGTACATCGCGGTGGACGAGGAAGGTACGGAAGCGGCCGCGGCCACCGCGGTGATCGTCCGGGCAACGTCCGCTCCACTGATCGATGTCGAGTTGACGATCGACCGGCCGTTCATCTTCGCGATCCGAGACTGGCAGACCGGAGCGGTCCTGTTCCTCGGCCGGATCATGGATCCGCGGTCCTCGACCTGAGCCCGGCGGTAGGCTTGCCGGTGGAGGTGCAACGATGCAGCGACTGGCGTATGTGCTGATCGGCGCTGGAGTGCTGGCCCTCATCGGCTGGTCCGTCAAAGGCTTCTTCCTCGCCGATGAGATCCCCATATTCGTGAGAGCGGCGGTCGGCGCGATCGGTGTCGGGGCGCTCATCCTCGTCGGGATCGTCTTGAGAGACCGGCTGTCCAAGACCGAAACAGACAGGTTCAAGGAGGTTCAACGATGATCGTCACGACGGCGAACACGATCGAGGGCCGCACGATCGCCAAGACGGTCGGTCTGGTCAAAGGCAACACGATCAGGGCGCGACATGTCGGCAAGGACATCATGGCCGCCTTTCGCAACATGGTCGGTGGCGAGATCGTCGAGTACACCAAGATGATGGGGGAGTCACGCGAGCAGGCGCTGGCCCGCATGATCGAAGACGCTGAAGCCCAAGGCGCCAATGCGGTGATCGGCCTGCGCTTCACGACATCGATGGTGATGCAGAACGCATCCGAGATCCTCGCCTACGGGACGGGCGTCGTCCTCGACT
>CBEVHI010000096.1:0-7682 GCA_965549635.1 uncultured bacterium
CCATCGCGACGAACTCGGTCAGCATCGCCTGCGGCACCGTGTGGAGTCCGTCGCAGTTGACGGCCGACTCCCGGTCGAGTCCCAGCTGGTCATGATCGAGCGGCACCTCGGCTGCAAGACCCCGCATCGACGTGGTGATCTCAGCCACCGTGACCAGCGTTCGGACATCGAGGACTTCGGTCCGGGTCAAGACGAGCACCGGGCGTCGTTTCCGACCGACCTGCGCCAGCCAGATTTCCCCGCGATTCACTCCCTGCCCCAGGCTTCCGCATCGACCCAGAACGAATCGGGTTCCTCTGGATTGCGTTGATACGCCGCACGGTCCGAGTTGGCCAAAGCATCGCGAACGGCGGCGGCCACTCCTTCACGGGCGGCAGCCGAGATGTTGATCCCGAGACGACGCGCCTGTTCAACGAGAGACTCATCGAGCGTGAATGTTGTACGAGTGGTTGCCATACAGCACAGGATGCTAGCTGATGCTGCCATCGTTCACAACTATCACTGTTCAGCGTCAGACACGCTGTCCTGTGCTCCCGCCACAACCTGGAGAGAAGGGGCAGGATCCAATGATCGACCCTTCGGACCTCCTGGCCCCTCGACGCACAGCCACGCCGCCCACGCGGGCCGGGTGAACACCTCTATCCTCGACGACATGACTGACCAAACCCAAAGATCGCTCATCGGAATCGTGGCCAGCCTGGTGATCGGCACGCTCGTGGTGCTCGCTGGAAGCGCCGGCAGTTCGAAGGTCGGCGCGATCGCAGTGTTTGCCGTGTGCGGCATCCTCGCCTTCGCCATCAACTGGATCGTGTTCGTGCCCTCCAATCTGGCCAAGACGGAGCACTACTTCGACCTCACCGGCAGTGCCACGTACATCACGGTTGTGGTCGCCGCGCTGGCACTCAGCGACGCCCTCGACGCACGGGCCGTGATCGTCGGGGCGATGGTCGTGGTGTGGGCGCTACGACTCGGGTCGTTCCTGTTCCGCCGGGTCCGGCGCGCCGGCCGGGACGGACGCTTCGACGAGATCAAGACCGACCCCCTGCGTTTCTTCATGACCTGGACGTTGCAGGGCCTGTGGGTGCTGCTCACCCTGGCGTGCGCCCTGGCCATCATCACCGGCAACGACCGGCAATCGATCGGCTGGGTGGCGGTCGTCGGCATCGCCGTCTGGGTCGCCGGTTTCACGATCGAGGTCACCGCAGACCGCCAGAAGTCGATCTTCAAACGTGACCCTGCCAACGAAGGACGGTTCATCACCTCCGGCCTGTGGGCCTGGTCCCGGCATCCCAACTACTTCGGCGAGATCGTCCTGTGGACCGGCATCGCCATCATCGCCCTCCCGGTGCTGTCAGGCTGGACCTGGTTCACGCTGATCTCGCCGGTGTTCGTCATCCTGTTGCTCACCCGGGTGAGCGGCATCCCGATGCTCGAAACCCGCGCCGAGCAGCGATGGGGCGACGAAGAGGAGTTCCGGGCCTACACCGAGAACACGCCGGTGCTGATCCCCCGCCCACCCCAGGTCTAGGAGAGCGCAACCGACACCACCCACCGAGGCGCTCCGGATCAGGCGGCGACCCTTGCCCCGCCCCGCAGGTTGGAGAGGAGACGGGCCCGTTCCAATGCCGTGCCTAGCTCGGCGGCCTGGACGGTACCGACCGGGACCGCTCCCTCCCTGACGACCGCAACCGCCCCCGGGTGGAGTCGAGTGAACAGATCCGATGCCGGCTCATCGGCCTGCACCGTGGGCAAGGTGTCGAGGTGCTGCGCCACCGATCGCACCGACGTCGTCGACCGCTCGTTGGCAGGCACCGCCGCCAGGGCACGCAGGGTGACCAGGCGATTGACGACGCCCTCACCTCCGGCCAGCAGATACACCTGCCGGCGGTCCACGGTGACACGGCGATCGATGAAGGCTGCGACCGACATCCAGTCTCCCTCGGGTGTTCCCGCCGGAACCATCATGTCGCTCACCGGGACGCCCTGCAGCTCCCGCCGGATGGTGCCGGCTCTGCCTTCGGCGGCAGCAGCACCCCGCAGGAACCAGCCAATCAGCACCGTCCAGAGCCCACCGGCGCCGCCGGCCACGAACTGGACGATCCCGAGGCCGATGAGGCCCGTGCCGACGAGCCGCCCTGCTCTCGCCGCCGTGACCGTGGCACGATCCCGGTCGCCGCGACGCTTCCACAACCAGGCATGCAGGAGACGGCCTCCGTCGAGCGGTGCACCGGGAATGAGATTGAACACCGCCAAGACGATGTTGATCGTCGCCAGCCAGCCCAACAACGCTCCGAGAAGCCCACCAACGATTGCGGCCGGGTAGATCAACGCCAGACCCAGCACGAGGCTGATGGCCGGACCGATCCCGGCGATGAGGAACTCCGCCCGTGGAGTCTCGGCCTCACCTTGCAGCTGGGCGACTCCGCCGAACGCCCACAGGCTGATTCGTTCGACCGTCACCCCGTTGCGACGAGCGACCACGGCGTGTCCCAGTTCATGAACCAGGACGCTGAGCAGCAACGCCAGCGCCGCGGCCATTCCACCTGCCGCGTACGCGGCGGTCCCGTAGCCGGGGGCTACGGCCGGCAGGATCCCGCCCGCCACCGAGATCGTGACGACGATCGCGATGACCACCACGGTCCAATTCAGTTCGACGGTGACTCCCGCCACCTTCCCGAGTGTGATGTTGCCTTTCACTCCTACCTCCTTGCGGCGTCGCCGTCCGGTTGCCGTTTTGGCTTGCGTCGGAGATGCCCAGAGCGTGAGAAATCTCTCTTCGGATCAGTCCATGTGCGTGACGTGGCGATCCAGGATCGACACGAGGCCGGCTTCACCCTGAGGGCTCCATGCGTCCGACGTTCGCCAGACGACCTGCCCTTCGCCATCGACCAGCATCACCTGAATGGTGTCGTCGTCTGCGATCTCGAGGGCCTCCAGGAACGGCGCCTTATCGAGGTAGAGGGTGACCGTGCGTTCGCGGACCCGACGGTCGGGGATCCCGGCCCGCATGCCACCATCGATGAACCACTGTGACAGTCTGCTGCGCGATTGGATCACCGGCAGCTCATAGGCCGCCAGGTCCGGGTAGCGGTCCTGGAGACGGTTCGCCATTGGCAGCCACGAGTCGACGAGCTCCTGGTGTCGGCGCCAGAACGCCAGGAACAGCAGGTTGAGGTCGCCCTCCAGATCACGAGGGAGGGTGAGGTGTTGCCGCTCGAGGTTGGATCCGGTCACTGTCGGGAAGCGCATTGGTGCTCCTTGCGTCACCAGGTATACGGCGCCGGCGTCGGGATGGATGAAAGGTGCGGCTCAGAATCCCAAGGAGCGAGTCGTCTGGCGGGTCGTCCCGGCGGCGGCGGCGAACTTGCGCTGCTCCTCGCCGGCCATCGCCACCTCACGCCAACGCACCACCCCACCTACGCAGGACGCAGGTCGAGGAACGTCGCCCCGGAACGGCCGATCTCTACCGGCGCGAGGCGGCTCGGGTCTCCGCAGCTGCCACGATGCCCCGGGCGAGTTGCTCGAAGACGATCCGATGCAGGGGCGTGAGCACCAACCAGTAGAGCCGACCGAGGAGACCCCTCGGCAGGAACGTCGATGTCTGCACGAGACGGGAACCGGAGGGTTGGGGTTCGACTTCGAATTCGACCCACGCCTCACCGGGCAGCTTCATCTCCACATGGAGACGCAGGCTGCGGTCTTCTTCGATGCCGGCAACCCGCCAGAAGTCGACGGCGTCGCCCACACGAACAGACTGGGGATCGCGCCGGCCCCGGCGCAGACCGACACCGCCGATGAGAAGGTCGGCGACGCCCCGCAACCGCCACGCCCAGTCCATCGAGTAGTAGCCGACGTCGCCTCCGATTCGACTGAACGCCCAGAACAGATCGGTCCCACCGGCCGTGGTGTCCAGCACCCTTCGGTCCAGTTTGAGGGTTGCACCCGACCATTGCGGGTCGGTGGGCAACGGCTGTGCAGGAGTGACGGCACCATCGGACCATCGGGGCGCCCCATCCGAACCGTCTGAGGTGGCCAACGCCTGGCGTACCGACTCCCGGTAGGAGGTGAGCTTGCCGGCGAGGTCTCGAGCGATCCGGTTGTCTGCCACGACCACCTCATTCTTGAGGCTCTCGACGAGTGGCTTCGCCACCCCGGTGGGCAGTGGCGTGACCAGCCCAATCCAGTGCTTTGACAGCCATGGGCTCAGGACAGGGACGGGGACGATGAGGCGTCTCGACAGACCGGCGACCTCGGCGTATACCTGCATCATCTGCTCGTAGGTGACCTGGTCGGGGCCTCCGATCTCCCAGACATGGGAGTCGGGAGTGGCCTCACCGATGGCAGCGACGAGGATCCGCAGCACATCACCGATCGCGATCGGCTGGCATCGGGTACGCACCCACTTGGGGGTGACCATCGCCGGCAGAACCTCGGTCAGGTGTCGCAACATCTCGAAGGACACCGAGCCCGATCCGATGATGACGGCCGCTCGCAGCTCGGTGACCGGTACTGCCCCGCCGGCGAGGATCCGACCGACCTCCTGCCGGCTGGCCAGATGCTTGGAGAGACGGTCGCCTCCGCCGAGGCCACCCAGATAGACGATCCTTGACAGTTCACGTGCGGCGGCCGAGTCACGGAAGTTGGCTGCGGCCTTCCGATCGGCATCTCCGAAGTCTGATCGGCTGCCGTCCATCGAGTGGATGAGGTAGAAGGCGGCGTCAATGCCGTCCATCGCGCTGTCGAGGCTCGCAGGGTCCATGGCATCGGCCTGGACCACTTCCACATCGTCGAACCATCGTTGGTTCGACAGGCGTTCCGGGTTGCGACTCATGCACCGCACCTGGTGACCCGCACCGAGCAGTGCGGGAACGAGCCGTCCTCCGATGTAGCCCGAGGCGCCGGTGACGAGGACCCTCATGGTCGGGTCACCATCCTGCGGTGCCCCGGCCGCCTTTGAATGGACCGACAATCTCGCTGGTGATCCAGCCACCGTAGAAGCCTCCTGCCTGTGGTGTCACTTGTTCGCCGCCGAGATAGCAGGCGTCCATCTTCGCCGGGTAGAAGGAAACGTAGCCGACAAGCGACTCGTAGCCGGACCGGGGGTTCGGATAGCTCCACGCAGCCGACCGGATCTTGGTCGTATCGGTGTGCAGATCCCAGTAGCGGGCGGTCCCTTTCCACTCGCAAACGGAGGTGAGGCTGGAGGCGACGAGCAGACCTTCGGTCACGTCGCCCATGGGCAGGTAGATGCAGGGCGGATGGCTGGTCTCGAGCACTCGCAGGGCAGAGGTACTCGAAGCGATGGTCGCTCCGTCCAGCAAGATGGTGACAGGGCGTCGCTCGGGTTCGACGCGGGGAGGACGTGGATAGTCCCAGACCGACTCGCGGCCAAGGGGCGGTGTGTCTGTTGGGTTCTGCATGTCGATGGTTCTCCGGTGCCGGCGCAGATACCGGATGACAGGCTTCTAGATTGTGGACATGGATCCGCAGACGCGTCTTCAGGCCGATCAGCTCGCACGCATGCGGGGGATGACCCGCTACTACCACGAACGCTTCTTCGCCGATGTTCGCCTGTCGCTCGTCGCCGAACTGGTTCTGTTCGCCGTCGGCTTCTGGCAGGTCCCTGAGGCCTTTGCGCTGATCCCTGTGGTGGCGCTGTTCGGCGCCACCATGACCGCCTTCGACGCCTCCTACCTGCTGTTCGCCCGCCACTATGCCCGGCGACTGGAGTCCGATCTGAATGCGCGGCTGGAGCAGCCCGTCCTGATCGCATCGCAGATCGAGGATGCCTACCTGTTTCCGCTCGACCAGCCCAAGATGGTCGTGGCGGCGTTCGGAGCCGGCTTCACCTGGTTCTCGTTCATGACGATCTTCATCACCGCGCTCGGTGTTGCCGCCTATGGCTTCGGCGCCGCGTTGAGCGTTCCCGTGCTCCTCGATCACGGAGCCGGATGGCTGGTGGCGTACTGGTCGGTAGTCGGTTCGCTCACCGTTGCCGCCCTCGGCGTCGGCTGGTGGTGGTTCGTCTCCGGGGTGGGCGAGCGGCGGCTGCGCTCGGTCATCGACCGCTGAAAGCGATCCGGCAGGACGACCCTCGGCAACTCAACCGTCCAGGCCGGGACCACCGACCGGGTGGGTCTCGATACGACTCTCGAATCCGACGATCAGGGGCCGTCCCCGCTCGATGGCGGCCCGCACCTCGGGGAGATCCAGTGACGCTGCGTGCGCCTCGGCGGACTCCCACACCTCGGTAACCCACAGTGTGTCCTGCCGAGTGGTGTCGTCGGCGACGACGTAGCTGACACAGCCGGGCATCGCCCCCAGATTCGCCAGGATCGCGGCGAGCTCGGATCTTCGTCCTTCGGCCACCACGATCTGGTTGATCAGCCCGTACATCTGCACCCCCTCACTGCCGACGTCCGAGATGGCGGGTGGACAGACGTCGTCATGGCTTCTTCGTCGGCTTCAGCGACCCGATCCACTCCCAGGCCTTGTCGAACCAGGGAGCAAGCTCGTCGGGTTTGGCGAGCAGGTCGGCCGGAACCGACACGTAGCCGCGCATCACACTGCCGTACTGGATGACCGGACCGCTCTCATACTCGTCCTGGAACTGCTCCCCTAGTTCGTCGGAGAGACGCAGCGCCATCGTGCCGTCGGGGGTGAGGAAGCTGAACATATGCCCGTTGCGCGCCGTGTAGGGGTTCTTCGCCCCTTTGATCACCGCCTCGCTACCCGCAGCGTCGATCACCGCTCCGTACCGGGCAAGGGCCTCAGCAGGGCCTGGATAGTCATGTCCGCCGGGCACGCCGCCTCCTCATCGGGTTGACAGAGAACCTACTCGATGGTGGGCGGCACGCACCCGGGTCGCAGGGGCGTCCGCCGCAGCATCGACGCTCGGGGTTCGAGGCCTGAGGGGCGCCGGCTACGGGGTGGGATGGTTGGCGAGCCAGGCTCGCAACAGCTTGACGTTGGCCTGGTGCTCTTCGTAGGTGACGGCGTAGCGGGTCTCGCCCGTCTCGAGATCGATGGTCACGTAGAACCACCAGTCGCCCGGTGTCGGATCCAGGAAGGCGTCGATCGACGCCCCGTCGGGGGAGCAGATTGGTGTGGGTGGCAGCCCATTGTGCTTGTACGAGTTGTAGGGCTGGTCGGATGAGCGTTCCTCGCTGGTCGTGAAGATCCGGTCCTCGGGCACCGGGTAGAGGATGATCGAATCCATCTGCAGGGGCCCGCCGCCCGCCAGGCGGTTGGTGAGCACTCGCGCCACGCCGGGTTTCTCGTTCTGGTTGTACGTCTCTTTCTCGATCACCGACGCGGCGGTCAGGACCCGATACCACTGGTCGCGGGGAACCTTGCGTGCTTGGAGCTGCGCGACCCGGCGGTCCACCATCGCCTGCACGATCTGAGCTGGGGTAGCACCCTCGGCCGGTTCGTAGCTGCCGGGCGCCAGCCAGCCCTCCGGGTTGTCACCGGCTTCAGGCGGCAACACCACGCCGGCGATCGCCGCTTCCACCTCAGCGGTTCCGAAGCCGAAGGCGGTGGCGATGTCGGCTGCCAAATGCTTGGTGAGCGCGCCCTCTGGGGCGACCGTGTTCGGTCCGGCGGTGGGTTTGGGCACCCAGGCATACCCGCTCTCGGACACAACAGACGTGGTCGTGCTCGTGGTCGGCGGTACGGTGGTC
>CBEVHI010000097.1:0-7670 GCA_965549635.1 uncultured bacterium
ACCAAACGTGTCCGGAGCGCCCGAGGAGCCGAGCTCTGCAGATGCACCCGGCTGATACGTTCTGCCGTCCTCGGACACGGACACGTCGACGATCTGCTCGCCGGGACGCAGGGGGATGTCCCGGTAGGCGCCGGTGAACGCACCGTCGTAGCGGAAGGTGATGTGCTCTGCGACCAGCAGCGACCCATCGGTTTGCACCTGGACATCGATCACCGCGTCGGTGGTGTCGAAACCTCTCGCTGCTGCCGGAGCGGCAAGCACGGCAACGGCCAGGACCGCCAGGAACCCGACAGCAATGAATCGCCGCATGTTCTAGAAGCTCACCTGCGGTGCCTGGTCCGCCTCGTCGGGCGCCTCGAAGTACTCCCGGGTCGTGAACCCGGTGATCGCCGCGACGATGTTCGACGGGACGGTCTGGACCCGGTTGTTGAGGCTCAGGACCGAGTCGTTGTAGATCTGACGGGCGATGGCGATCTTGTTTTCGGTCTCGGTCAGCTGGGCCTGCAGTTCCGAGAAGTTGGTGCTCGCCTTCAGCTCCGGGTAGGCCTCGGCGAGGGCGAACAGCTGGCGCAGGGCCGCGGTGAGCATGTTCTCGGCCTGCGCCTGCTCTTGGACACCGTCGGCTGCCATGGCCCGGTTGCGGGCGGCGACCACCTGCTCGAAAGTGGACTTCTCGTGCGCGGCGTACCCCTTGACCGTCTCGACCAGGTTGGGGATCAGGTCGTACCGCCGTTTGAGCTGGACGTCGATCTGCGCCCACGAGTTGTCGGTGCGGTTCCTGAGTTTGACCAGGCCGTTGTAGATGACGACGAACCCGATCGCCAGCACGACCACAATGATGATGAACAGCTCCACGGTTTTCTCGCTTCGGTGGCGTGAGACGAGTCTACGGGGCGACCCCATCCCGTTCCTGTCAATGCTGTCGTGACCCCGTGCGGCCAACATTGACAGGACCGCGGGTTCTCCGTTCTCGTCAATGCTGTCGTGACCTGGTGTGGCCAGCATTGACAGGAATCGGGGGACTTTCCCCACCCCTACCATGTGTCGGTGCTCACCGCCTTCACCCGACTCCGCTCGTTCTCACGCGACTCGCGCTGGTTCCTGGTCGCTGCGTCGCTGTGGGGGTTCTCGTTCAGCGTCACATGGCTGCTGCTGAACTTCCTCTTCCAGGGCCTCGGGTTCTCCCAAACTCTCGTCGGTGTCGCCAACGCGGTGCCGAACCTCGTTGCGCTGGCGTTCGCCCTCCCGGTCGCCCGTCTCTCCGAACGCACCGGCTACGTGCGGATGATGCGGATGGGGGCGTTCTCCGCCGGCCTTGGCCTCCTCGGCCTTGCCTTCTCCCACAGCCTCGTGCCGGCGATGCTGTCGATCTTCCTGGTCGGTCTCGGGGGGATGGCGTTCTGGGTGGTCCCCAGCCCGCTGATGACCGCCCTCGAGCCCAAGGCCAACCGCACCTACCTGTTCTCTGCCCAGTTCGCGGCCAACCTGGTCGCCGGGTTCTTCGGTAGCCTGGCCGGCGGATGGCTGCCTTCCGTGTTCGGCAGGATCGGTGGCGTCGACCCGAAGAGCCTGCAGGCGATCCAGTGGACGGTGATGGTCGCCGCAGTTCTCTACCTGATCACCGCACTCCCCCTCTGGAAGCTCACGGAGGTTCGGCCGGCCGAACCGTCGGAAGGCAGACTCTGGCACATTCCCCGCCCGGCTCGCAGGATCATCCTGATTCTGCTGGTCCCCAACATCTTCATCGGTCTCGGAGCAGGACTGATCATCCCGTTCCTCAACATCTTCGTCGAGGGGAAGTTCGGAATCTCGTTCGCGACGCTCGGCGCCGTATTCGCCTGGTCACAACTGGGGATGGCGCTGGCCGTGATGCTGCAGCCGATCATCGCCGACCGGTTCGGCAAGACCGCCAGCATCGTCATCGTCCAGGGACTCTCCTTGCCGTTCATCACGATCCTGGGGTTCTCCGGCAACTTCGCGCTGGTCGCGATGGCCCTCTTCGTCCGCTCGGCACTCATGAACGCCGCCAACCCCATCTACGCGGAGTTCACGATGGGCGAGGTGAAGGAGGCATGGCGACCTTCGCTCGCCGCGGCCGAGGCGATGGTGTGGTCGGCCGGCTGGACGGTCGGACCGTTCCTGTCCGGCTGGATCCGCAGCAAGCTCGGGTTCGAACCCGGCTTCAACGTGCTGTTCGTCGCAATGCTTGCCCTCTACGCGACGGGCATCGCCTACACATGGTTCGTGCTGCGACCGATCGAGAAGTCGAGCAACGCCTCAGACACCGATCTTGGTGCTGCGCCGCTCGAGTAGCACCGTGTCCCTCCAGTGGCCCTGATGCTTGCCAATCCTGATGCGATTCCCGACGATCCTGAACCGGCGTGACTGCAGCAGCAGCAGGCTGGGAAGGTTCTCGGGAAACGTGGAGGCTTGCAGCGTCCAGATGCCTTCGGCCTCCGATGCTTCGATGACGGCGTCGAGCAACGCCCCACCCACTCCCTGCTGGCGTCTCCCCGCGGCCACGTAGGTGCTCGCCTCGGCCACACCCTCGTAGACGTGGCGGCCGGAAACGGGACTGAGGGCACTCCAGCCGACAACCTCGTTGGCGTCGACGGCGACCACCCTGCAGGACGGCAGGTGCGCCGCCTCCCACTCCTCGCGGGTCGGCACGGTGGTCTCGAACGTCGCCTGGCCGGTGTCGAGACCTTCGGCGTAGATCGTCGCCACACGTTCCCAGTCCTCGGGCAACATCGGACGAATCTGCATGGGGGCCAAGCTAGCCCGTTCTTGTGACGCTCGACACGGATTATCCAAGCCGAGCGTCACAAGAACGGAAGAATCAGGCTTCGAGCAGCGCCTTCATGGCGTCACCGATCTGGGTCGGGTCGTCGAGGACGGTGACGCCGGCCGCGGCGAGCGCCTCCATCTTGGCGGCGGCGGTGCCCTTGGAACCGGAGATGATCGCACCGGCGTGGCCCATCTTCTTGCCCTTCGGCGCCGTCACACCGGCGATGTACGCGACGACCGGCTTGGTGACGTGCTCGGCAATGAACTCGGCGGCCTGCTCCTCGGCGTTGCCGCCGATCTCGCCGATCATGACGATCCCTTCTGTCTCGGGGTCGTCCTGGAAGCGGGACAAGACGTCGATGAACGTCGTGCCTGGCACCGGGTCTCCCCCGATGCCGATGCAGGTCGTCTGTCCGAGGCCCTTGGTGGTGAGTTCGTGCACCGCCTGATAGGTGAGCGTGCCGGAGCGCGACACCACGCCGACATTGCCGACGGCGGTGATCGAGTCGGGCATGATGCCCACGTTGGACTTCCCGGGCGAGATCAGACCCGGACAGTTGGGTCCGAGCAGCAGGGTGTCGGGGGCCGTCTCCTTCAGATAGTTGTAGACCTTGGCCTCGTCCTGGGCGGGGATGCCCTCGGTGATGCACACGATCAGATCCACCCCAGCAGCGCCTGCCTCCAGCACCGCATCGGCGGCGAACGGTGGCGGAACGAAGATCAGCGACGTGTTGGCACCGGTCGCCTCCACGGCCTCGGAGACCGTGTCGAAGATCGGGATTCCGGAGACTTCTTCACCGCCCTTGCCGGGACGCGTCCCTGCCACGATGTTGGTGCCGTAGTCCCGGTTGCGCAGAGCGTGGAACTGACCCTCTTTCCCGGTCAAGCCTTGTACGACGACTTTGGTGTTCTCATCGATGAGGATTGCCATCAGGCCACCTCCCCGCCTGCAAGTTGCACGGCTTTCTCAGCTGCACCTCGCATCGTTGCCGCGGGGATGAGCTTGTCGGACTGGACTTTGGCGAGGATCTCCCGGCCCTCGTCGGCGTTGGTCCCGTCGAGACGCACGACGATCGGCCACGGAAGGTCGAGACTCTGGAAGGCTTCCAGCACACCCTGGGCGACGAGGTCGCACCGGGTGATCCCGCCGAAGATGTTGATGAGCACGGACTTGACTGTTGGATCCTGCATGAGGACCTCGAGCGCGTTCGTGATCGTGTCCGCTCCGGCACCGCCACCGACGTCGAGGAAGTTGGATGCTTTCCCACCGACGAGTGACACGACGTCGAGTGTCGACATGACCAAACCGGCACCGTTGCCGATGATGCCGACGTCGCCGTCGAGCTTGATGAAGTTGAGTCCGCGGTCCTTGGCCATCCGCTCGACCGGCGGGATGACGTGCTCTTTGGCGAACTCCGGGAAGTCCTTGTGGCGGAAGAACCCGTTCTCGTCGAGCGCGACTTTGGAGTCGAGGGCCATCACCTGTCCGTCCTCGGTGAGGATCATCGGGTTGACTTCGACGAGGTCACAGTCGAACTCCACGAACGCCTGATACAGCTTCTTGAGGAGGGCGACGGCGCCGCGGGCAGCCTCAGGGTCGAGGTTGGCCCGATACACCATCTCGGTGGCCAGCCAGTTGGGCAAACCGATGACAGGGTCGATGTGCACCTTGACGACCGCTTCTGGTTCGGTCGCGGCGACATGCTCGATGTCCATGCCACCCTTGGCGCTGATCATCCCAAGATGCTTCTTGGCGGAGCGGTCCAGCGTGAACGACGCGTAGTACTCGGCCTTGATCTTGGACGCCTGCTCGATCCAGACCTTGTGGACCGTGTGCCCCTTGATATCCATGCCGAGGATCTCCCCGGCCCGCTCGAACGCCTCGTCCGGGTTCTCGGCGAGCTTGATACCGCCCGCCTTGCCTCGTCCGCCTACCTGTACTTGTGCCTTGACGACCACGGTGCCGCCGAGTTCACGGGCTGCGTCCCGTGCCTCCTCTGCGGTTGCGGCCGGCCTGCCTTCGGGGACGGGTACCCCGATGCGGGCGAACAAGGACTTCCCCTGGTATTCCAGAAGGTCCACGAATCTCTCCTCGTCAGTGTTCTCGTATGTTCTGCGCTACCCAGTCTGTGATCTCCGACAGTGGTGTGCCCGGAGTGAAGATGCCGGAGAGACCGGCGTTCTCCAGTTTGGCGATGTCATCGTCGGGGATGATTCCACCTCCGAACACGACAATGTCGTTGATGCCTTGCTCGGCGAGGAGTTGCACGACACGTGGGAACAGTGTCATGTGGGCGCCGCTGAGCACCGACAGGCCTATTGCGTCGACGTCTTCCTGGATGGCGGTGTCGACGATCTGCTCGGGGGTCTGGTGGAGCCCCGAGTAGATCACCTCGTTGCCGGCATCCCGGAGTGCTCGAGCGATGACCTTGGCGCCGCGGTCGTGCCCATCGAGGCCGGGCTTCGCGATCAGGATCCTGCGTGGCATTGCGAACCGCAGGTTACCGCATGGAGTTCCGGGCTCCGCATCGAGGTCAGATCGATTGGCGACGGACCCCACTGCGACCGGTGCCCTTCCACCACGCCCGCAGCTTGGTGAGTGTTCCGAACCTCGGGGCAGGCACCCCGTCGATCATCCCGGTCTCAGCGAGCCAGCGGAACGTGTCCCCGATCGTGTCGCGGGTCGGTCGGGGCATGTACCCGAGAACCCGGGTGGCTTTGGCATGGTCGATGTGCCGGTAGGTGCGCAGCGCCTTCACCGACTCCGAGGTGAACAGCGGATCTCTGCCCAGCCGGCGGTCGACGAGTCCCACGAGCGGGACCCCCAGGCGAGCGATCCCCATCGGGACGATCGGCGGGACCCTGGATCCGGTGACCGCCCCGACGAGTTGGGCGAGGTCCCGCATCGACTGCCAGTGGCCGGCAGCGATGTAGGACTCGCCGGCCTGCCCCTTGGCTTCGGCAAGGAGGAGCGCCTCGGCAACGTCACGCACGTCCACCCAGTTGAACCCGCCGTCGGGAAGCATCGGCAGTCTCCCGGCACGCAGCATCATCAGCACCCGGCCCATGCGCGACGGTTGGAAGTCGTACGGGCCGATGATGCCGGTCGGGTTGACGGTGACCGCATCGAGACCCCCCTCGACCGCCTTGCGCAGCTCTACCTCGCCGGCCGCTTTGGACCGGTCGTAGGCAGCCCGCCCACCGTTCAAGGGGCGACGCCGGAGCTCGTCGACAGCCCGCCGGAGCGGCCGCGGATTGAAGGCATGGATCGACGAGCAATGCACAAACCGGGTCACGCCCGCGTCCAGCGCAGCCATGGCCGAGTTGTGGACCCCGCCCACGTTGACGGCCTCGACCTTGCCTCCGGAGCTGCCTTCGATCGAGATGATGCCGGCGAGGTGGAACACGGTCGACGCGCCCCGAAAGGCATCCCGCAGCGATCGCTCATCGAGGACGTCTCCGGCTACTCGTTCGATGTCCAGTCCTGCGAGGGCGGGGGCGGGATCGTGGGGGAGCAGGACAACGCGAACCGGACGTTCGTCGGCGATGAGCCTGCGGACGAGGTTGGCGCCGAGGTGCCCGGACGCTCCGGTCACGACGGCCAGTCGGGCGGAGGATTCGTTCATCACCGAAAGCTTACGCTTCTGGCCCCTCTCTGCAAGGCAGGCCGGAAGAAAGGAACAACCCTTCTTCAGCTACCGTTGCACCACACGATCAACCGGAGACACACGGCATGACACACCTGTATGGAATAGCGACTCGCGGCCAGAGCATCTGGCTCGACTCGATCTCACGCGAGCTTCTCAGACCGGATGGTTTGCCCCGCATGATCCTTAACCACGCCATCACCGGTGTCACCTCCAATCCTTCGATCTTTGCGGCCGCGATCATGGGATCGGCCGACTATGACCAGCCGATCAAGGAGATGGCCGCTCGTGGCGCGTCGACCGTCGAGATCTACACGGCACTCGTCACCGCCGACATCCAGGCTGCCTGCGATGCGACCCGGCAGGTCTACAACCGCTCAGACGGCGTCGACGGCTACGTCTCCGTCGAGGTGTCCCCCGACCTCGCGCATGACACCGAAGCCACCGTGGCCGAAGCACGCGAATGGGTCAAGCGCGTCGACCGACCGAACCTGCTCATCAAAGTGCCCGCCACGCCGGCCGGCATTCCCGCCGTCCGCCGGCTGATCGCCGAGGGGATCTCGGTCAATGTAACGCTCATCTTCGCCCTCGATCGGTACCGAGAGGTGATGGAGGCCTACCTGAGCGGACTCGAAGAGCTGCTGGCATCCGGTGGCAAGGTCTCTCGCATCGCCTCTGTGGCGTCCTTCTTCGTCTCCCGGGTCGACACGGAGGTCGACAAGCGCCTGGAGGTCATCGGGTCCGACGATGCGCTGGCGCTGCGCGGCAAGGCTGCGATCGCCAACGCCAGGGCGGCCTACGGTGCATTTCTCGAGACGTTCAACGGGGATCGTTGGAATGCGCTGGCTTCTTCGGGGGCCCGCTTTCAACGGCCGCTGTGGGCGAGCACGTCCACGAAGAATCCTGCCTACCGAGATGTCATCTATGTCGAGGATCTGGTCGCCGACGACACCGTGAACACCGTTCCGCTTTCGACCATCGAGGCATACGAGGACCATGGTGACCCCGATCCCGACACGTTCACGACGGCCGACATCGCTGAGTCTCTCGAGACGCTGGCACAGCTGGCAACGGTCGGCGTCGACTACGACGACGTGGTGCAGCTACTCGAGGATGAGGGCGTGGCCAAGTTCGCCGACGCCTACCACGAGTTGCTGGAGTCCATCGACACGAAACGGCAGGCGCTGGCTGGCTGATTCTCGGAAATGGGAGCGTCGCCTACCGACGCTGATCGTT
>CBEVHI010000098.1:0-7565 GCA_965549635.1 uncultured bacterium
GGATGAAAGGATCCTCATGGGAAGACTCGACGGCAAAGCCGCACTGATCACCGGTGCAGCGAGTGGGATCGGGCGCGAGTCCGCCCTCCTCTTCGCGGCAGAAGGGGCATCCGTGGCTGCGGTCGACATCGACATCGACGGTGTGACGGCCACTGTCGCAGAGATCGAAGCCGGCGGTGGAAGGGCCATCGCCGTGCAGGCCGATGTGGCCCAGGCGGCGGACAACGAGGCGATGATCGCCGCGGCCGAAGCCGCGTTTGGGCATCTCGACGTCCTGTTCCTCAACGCGGGCATCATGCATTCGGCCGACGGTGACGCCATCGGGACCGAAGAGGGCATCTGGGATCTGACGATGAACATCAACGCGAAGGGGGTGTTTCTCGGATGCAAGTACGGGATCCCCGCGCTGCGCCGAGCCGGTGGCGGATCGGTCATCAACACCGCCTCTTTTGTCGCTGTGATGGGTGCCGCCACACCGCAGATCGCCTACACGGCCTCCAAGGGTGCGGTCCTCGCACTGACCCGTGAACTCGCCATCGTGCACGCCAAGGAGCACATCAGAGTCAACGCGCTCTGCCCGGGTCCGTTGCACACCGACTTGCTCATGAAGTTCCTTGACACGCCGGAGAAGAAACACCGGCGCCTTGTCCACCTGCCGATGGGACGGTTCGGTGAAGCGGGCGAAATGGCGAAGGCGGCGCTCTTCCTCGCCTCCGACGAGTCCTCGTACGTCACCGGCACCGATTTCATGGTCGACGGCGGGCTCTCCGCCGCCTACGTGACGGCGGAGTAGACGATGAGAGGCATGTTCATCGACGGGACCGCTGTCGAAAGCTCTGATGGTGCCACCAGCACAATCGTCAATCCGGCCAATAGCGAAGTGATCGCCGACGTCGCCCAGGCGACCGTGGAAGACGTCGACCGCGCCGTACGGTCAGCGGACCGGAGCTACTCCACGTGGCGCAAGACCTCCCCTCGAGAGCGGGGGGATGCGCTTCGGCGTCTCGCCGATCTGATCCGCAGAGACCAGGAACGCCTGGCACGGATCGAGTCGGAGAATGTCGGAAAACCGATCGCGGCGGCACGCGGTGAGGTCGGCGCTGCCGCGTCCACTTTCGACTACTACGCCGGCGCGGTCGACAAGATCCACGGACAGACGATCCCCACGAGCGCTGCGGGAACCCTGCTGACGTTCAGGGAACCGCTGGGCGTGTGCGGGCTGATCGTCCCTTGGAACTTCCCGATGCTCATCCTGTCGTGGAAGGTCGCCCCTGCGCTGGCCATGGGGAACACGGTGGTGGCGAAACCGGCTGGGGTGACACCCTTGTCCGCCATCGCTCTGGCCGAACTCGCGCTCGAGGCCGGCTTTCCCCCAGGCGTGTTCAACGTGACCTCCGGAAAGGGATCGCTCGCAGGTGAAGCGCTGGTCCACCATCCATTGGTCCGCAAGTTGTCGTTCACCGGTTCGACGCAGGTCGGCACCCAGATCATGCAGGGAGCTGCTGAGGGCATCAAGCGCGTGTCGCTGGAACTCGGCGGCAAGTCCGCCAACGTCGTGTTCGCCGATGCCGACATGGAGGCCTGCATTGAGTCGTCCATCTGGGCGGTCTACGACAACGCCGGTCAGGACTGCTGCTCGCGCAGCAGGATCCTTGTGGAAAAGCCGGTCTTCGAGGACTTCGTCGAGCGGTTCTCCGAGCGAGCCGAGATGATCCGGCTCGGAGATCCATCCGACGAAGCGACAGAGATGGGCCCGCTGATCACGCCGGCGCATCGGGACACCGTTGAGCGATACCTGACGATCGGCGATAGGGAAGGAGCAACCCGGGTCTGTGGAGGGGTCCGCCCATCCGGCGACCTTGCAGACGGCAACTTCCTCAGTCCCGCGGTCTACGTGGACGTGACCCCCGATATGCGCATCATGCAAGAGGAGATCTTCGGTCCGGTTGTGGCCGTTGTTGCGTTCGACGGCGAGAAGGAGGCGATCGAACTGGCCAACGACTCGGACTACGGACTCTCCGGCTCCGTGTGGACCCGAGACATCGGTCGGGCTCTGCGGTTCGTGCGAGAGTTCGAGACTGGCATGATCTCGGTGAACTCGAGTTCGAGTGTGCACATCGAGGCGCCGTTCGGCGGTATGAAGAAGAGCGGCATCGGCAGGGAACAGGGGATGGCTGCCCTCGATCATTACAGCGAATACAAATCCGTCTTCATTGCCGACAACTGATGGAGATCGGCGTCCTCGTTTCCGACCATGTCATCGACCCATCCGTCGCGGGTGACTATCCGGGCATGTTCCGGAGTCTGTTTACTCGGTACGCACCGGACGTGCGACTCCGCTTCTACGACCTGACCGAGGGGGAGGAGCCGGGTTCCCTGGACGAAGTCGACCTGTGGGTCTCGGGCGGGTCCAGGTCGTCGGTGTATGAGGACCTGGATCACGTTCGACGTCTGGAGCGGCTCGTCGTTGCCATGTACGAAACCGGCACACCGTTCTTTGGGATCTGCTTCGGTCATCAGATGATCGCCCATGCGCTCGGGGGGAAGGTGGCCAAATCCGAGCGGGGTTGGGGTGTGGGGGTGCACACTGCCGACGTCGGAGAACAGGCACCATGGATGCGGCCGCGAGCCGAACGGTTCAGTCTGATCATGAGCCACCAAGATCAGATCGAGGCGCTGCCGCCCGGAGGGCGCACCCTCGCATCGAGTTCCCATTGCCCGGTCTCGATGCTCGCGATCGGCGAACACATGGCCGGTGTCCAAGGCCATCCCGAGTTCGGCGCCGTCTATGCCGCCTCCATGTTGGAGCGCAGACGCAGCCGAATCGGCGACGCCATCGTCAACCGTGCTCTCCAGAGCCTTGCCGATCGAACCGACGCGGACCTCATCGTCAAGTGGATCGTCGAGTTCGGCCGTCAAGCGTCAAGAAGGTCGGGTTCTGACAGACGAGCGCACTGATCAGTGTTCTAGAGTGTGGGCATCGTTCGATAGAGGAGGGGATTCTTCGACGACAGATGACTCTCACGCCGTAAGCCGACGACCACAAGAAGGACGGATTGTGAAACGACTCATCCCACTCGTAGCGGTGCTCGCAGTGTTTGCGATGATCGCCGCCGCATGCGCATCAGACACATCTGATACGACTGCGGCGCCCGCGACGACCGCGGCCGTATCAGACCAGCCAATCGACATCAACATGTGGATCGCCTTTTCGGACGAAGCTCGATTCAGCTTCACGAGAGACAAGGCTGAAGCATTCAACGCCAAGCATCCCGACTACAACGTGATTGTCCAGTCGTTCGACTCCTACAACACGGTGTTCGAGCAGGCGGTACTCGCCGTCGACCAGGGCAACGCTCCGGCGATCATTCACTTCTTCGAGGCGGCGACGCGCCAGGCTCTCGATGCCGTGGACTCGCAGGGGAATCCGATCTTCAAGTCGGTAACCGATGCGATCGGTGGCAGAACAGAGATCCTGGGTGAGCCTGTCGTGCTCAACGACGTTGTGGACTCTGCCCGGAACTACTACACGGTGAACGGCTCGTTCTACTCGATGCCGTGGAACACGTCATCGGCCATCATGTTCTCCAACACGGACATGCTCACCAAGGCCGGCGTCACCGACATCCCCGACACGTGGGCCGGTGTCGAAGCCGCCTGCGAGAAGGTCATGGCCATGCCCGATGCCCCGAAGGCCTGCATCACGTGGCCGAACCACTCGTGGTTCGTCGAGCAGAGCCTCGGACAGCAGGGTGAGCTACTGGCCAACAACGACAACGGCCGCTCCGGCCGTGCGACCGAGGTGTACCTGGAGTCACCCGGCATGCTCAACTACCTGAACTGGTGGAAGGACATGGCGGACAAGGGCTACTACCTGTACACCGGCACGCAGAGGGACTGGGATGGCACGTCCAACGCCTTCCAGGCCCAGCAGGTGGCGATGCTCATCTATTCGAGCTCCGACACGACCGCTCTGACGCAGGCAGGCGTCGACGGTGGCTTCAATGTGGAAGCCAGCTTCATGCCGCACAACGGGGACGTGCCCTATGAGGGGAACCTGATCGGCGGCGCAACGCTCTGGATGCTCGATGGTCTCGACAAGGCGACCGAGGACGGCGCTCTGGCGTTCATGAACTTCTTCTCGAACCCGGAGAACGCTGCCGAATGGCACAAGATCACCGGCTACATTCCGATCACCAAGCCGGCCATCGACGTTCTCGAGGCGGAAGGGTTCTACGCAGAGAGCCCGAACAGCCTGATTGCGTCTGAGCAGCTCGCAGCTGCAAAGGACACGCCGGCAACTCGGGGCGCGATCTTGGGCAACTTCGTGTCGATCCGTGACGTCATCACGATCGCGATGGAGGACATCCTCACCAACGATCTCGATGTGGCGACACGCATGAAAGATGCGAATGCCGAAGCCAACAAGATCCTCGGTGAGTACGAGGCCCTCTACGGAGGTTGAACGAAGTGAGCTTTGGGGCGGCGAGACGTCGCCGCCCCAAACCTTCGATCTATGACGGACTGAACCAATGTTGCTGACCCTGGGCATTGTTGTTGCGGCGCTGGGAGGCTTGGCGTATGTCGCCAAGATCTCCGAGAGGAAGTCCGCGCGTCGCCTCGCTGTTGGGGCAATCGTGGCTGCAGCCGGTGCGGCGATCAGCCCGATTCTGATGCGGGCCTGTGCGTTCGAGCCGGAGCGCACCGCCATCGACCACATCCTCGCCTACGCACTGATGGCCGCAGGAGCATGGCTCGGGCTCATCGCCGCCAAGACCTACTTCGAACGTCAGGACGGCAACGCCGACGAGTCGGAGATGACCGGCGAGATCAAGGCAGGCGGTTTCCGGCTCGGCTGGTGGGTGCCGTGGGCGCTGCTGTCGCCGACGTTGCTGATTCTGGTCGTCTTCCTCTACACGCCGGCGTTCCAGACCTTCGCCCTCGGAACGAAACTCACGAGGCTCGCCGCACCGAGAGCGATCCCCGTGTGCTTTGGCAATTTCTCTGAACTGCTCATCAGCGATCCGGTCAGACTGCTCGCCTATCCGTTCGTCGCGGTTGCTTTCCTCTATGGGGTGCGTCTCTGGACACGGCGAGCCCTGCCCGGTTCGACGAGCCACCGCTTCGCCGAGATCGTCTCTGTGTTCGCAAGCCTGGCCGTCTTCATCGCCCTGTACGCGATCTTCTCGGCAGGTGGCGACGGTGGCGTGAAGTACCGCCCGGTCTACGTCAACACGGTGATCATCTCTGCAGGAATCGTCGCTCTCGGGATGGCCGGCGGGCTTGCCTTGGCCTACCTCGCCTTCCGCAAGATCCGGGGCGGTGGCGTCTACCGCACCCTGCTGATCTGGCCATACGCCATCTCGCCCGCGGTCGCCGGCATCCTGTTCTTCATGCTGCTCGACCCGACCGCAGGCATCGTCGGTCATCTCGCCAAGGATCTCTTTGGGGTGACCCTTCCGAACTACCGCGAGAATGCGATCCTTGCCCAGGCCGCCATCATCATGGCGAGTGCATGGAAGATCCTCGGCTACAACATTCTCTTCTACCTGGCCGGCCTCCAAACCGTGCCGATCGACCAGATCGAAGCCGCGGTTCTCGACGGCGCCACGCCATGGCAGCGTTTCCGACACATCGTGCTGTCTGCTCTTTCACCGATTACGTTCTTCTTGCTGGTCACCAACCTCACCTATGCCTTCTTCGAGGTGTTCGCCACGATCGACTACATGACCAAGGGTGCTCCCGCCGGTGCGACGTCGGTGTCGATCTACGAGATCATCCGGGTCGGCGTGGACAACGGCGACCTTGGTCGTGGAGCCGCCCAGTCGGTGCTGCTGTTCATCGCGGTGATCGCCGTCACGGTATGGCAGTTCCGCACCAGTGGGCGACGCGTCAGCTACGGAGGTGGATGATGGCCGGTCTTGCCGCTGGTGTGACGGGGAAGGGCTTCCTCCGAGGCAGGAAGTGGCCGTTTCACGTGCTTCTGGTGCTCAGCTGCCTGGTCATCGGTATCCCCGTGCTCTACGCGATGCTGATCGCCACCCAGTCGAACGCCGAGGTGTTCTCGTTCCGGCTCACGCCGGGGACCGCGCTGGCGAAGAACTTCAACGACATCTGGGGATCGCGCGGCATCGGGGTCAACTTGTGGAACTCCACCCAGCAGGCCGTCTACGTGACGGTCGGCAAGACGGTCCTGTCGCTCATGGCGGGGCTGGCGTTCGTCTACTTCCGGTTCCGTGGGAAGTGGATCGTCTTCTTCTTTGTGCTCATCACACTGATGATGCCGACCGAGGTGATGATTCTGGCCATGTTCCGGCTCGTGTCGAAGCTGCAGTGGCAAGACACGATGGCCGCACTGGTCGTGCCGTTCCTCGCCTCGGCGACGGGTGCCTTTCTGTTTCGTCAACACTTCGCCAACCTCCCGACCGATCTGCTGGAGGCATCGCAGATCGACGGTGCCACGCCGATGCAGTTCCTGACCAGGGTGCTGATCCCATTGTCGTGGAATGTGATCGGCGCACTGGCGGTCATCCAATTCGTCTACACGTGGAACATGTACCTGTGGCCAAGGCTCATCATCCACGAACAGGCTTCACAGGTCGTGCAGGTGGGGCTCCAGTCTTTGACGAACATCGACGGAGGGCTGACCTATGGCCCGCTCATGCTCGCTGCCATCATCGCGTCGATACCACCGGTGTTGGTGTTCATCGCGCTGCAGAAGCCATTCATGAGCGGCTTCTCGATCGGCCAGGAGAAGTAGCCGGCCCACCGGCGAGTGAACGGATGAAGCGACTCCGCTCGCTGCGCCGAGGCACTCCATCGACCACGTGGCGGCGTCCGTGCGCGATGGTTGAGCTCATACGGTTTCGCGGGCGGTAGGGTCGACTGCCGACAGGGCAGGACACGACGAGAGACGGTGAAGATGTGAATCCTGAGGTCACGACGTGAGGTTTGTCTTCCTCGCCGACACACAGCTCGGCGCCTACGCGACCTTCTCCGGCAAGACGGAAGAAGAGATCGTCGCGTTCCGCGAACGGGGCATGCGCGTCGAAGCCGTGCCTCCGGTGGAGGGGTTCGACTGGGACGCGGATCGATACCGGGCTGCAGTCTCGATGATCAACGCGATTCGACCCGACTTCGTGATCGTCGGTGGCGACATGATTGACGATCCGTCCTCGCAAGACCAGACCGAGGAGCTGCTGCGCATCACCAGTGGCCTCGACCGGGACATCCCGATGCGGTGGGCGCCGGGCAACCACGACATCGCTCCGGACACGGTGGTGCCAACGCTCCACAGCATCGACAAGTACCGGGAAGTGTTCGGGCCCGACTACTACGCGTTCGGGACCGACCACACTCGTTTCATCGTGTTCAATACGGTCGTGCTGGATCAGCCCCAACACGTACCGGGCCTGCTGGAAGAGCAGTTCGCGTTTCTCGAGCACGAACTCGAGCAAGCGAGCGAGGTCGACCATGTCGTGCTCTTCGGGCACCATCCACTCTTCGTTGTGTCAGCCGACGAGCCGGACACCTACTGGAACATCCCTTTGGAGCGGCGTCGGAGG
>CBEVHI010000099.1:0-7550 GCA_965549635.1 uncultured bacterium
AGCTGACAGCTAACAGCTGACAGCCAGAAGGTTCGCTCGACGTTGTCTTGGTGGGGGACGCTTGCTGGCTCTTCTCAGCTGACAGCTGACAGCTAACAGCTGACAGCCAGAAGGTTCGCTCGACGTTGTCTTGGTGGGTGACGCTCGCTGGCTGATCTCAGCTGACAGCTGACAGCTGACAGCCAGAGCCTGCGCAAGGCAGGTGGGTGTGTGAGCTTCGGTCGCTGTTCGCTGTTCGCTGTTCGCTGTTCGCTGTTCGCTGTTCGCTGTTGGCTGTTGGCTGTTGGCTGCTAGAGATAGCCCCTCCCGTAGATAAGATGAACCGGCAATGTCGCTGATCAACAAAGTCCTGCACGCCGGAGAGTCGCGCGTCCTGCGAGATCTCGAGGAGATCGCCAACCAGGTCAACGCGCTTGAACCGGAGATAGAGGCGCTTGACGACACCGCACTGCGCGCCAAGACCGTCGAGTTCCGCCGGCGAATCGCCGATGGCGAGACACTCGACGATATCCAGGTGGAAGCGTTTGCGGTCGTGCGGGAGGCGGCCAAACGGGTCCTTGGACAGCGACACTTCGATGTCCAGGTCGTCGGTGCCGCGGCGCTCCACTCGGGAATGATCGCCGAGATGAAGACAGGAGAGGGCAAGACCCTCGTCTCGACCATGCCCGCGTATCTGAACGCTCTCGCCGGCAGCGGTGTGCACATGGTCACTGTCAACGACTATCTGGCATCTCGTGACGCATCGTGGATGGGCGGTATCCACCGGTTCCTCGGCTTGAACGTCGGGCTGATCCAGTCGGCGATGACGCCGGAAGAACGACGCCCGGCCTACGCGGCCGACATCACCTACGGGACCAACAACGAGTTCGGTTTCGACTACCTGCGCGACAACATGGCTATGCGCACCGAGGATCTCGTCCAGCGGGGACACCACTACGCCATTGTGGACGAGGTCGACTCGATTCTCGTTGATGAGGCGCGGACGCCACTGATCATCAGCGGCGTCGTCGCCGACACTGCCAAGTGGTACCGGGAGTTCGCCAAGATCGCTCGTCGTCTCACCAAGGGGGCCCACTACACGGTCGATGAGGGCAAGCGGCAGGTGCTGACAACCGAAGAGGGCGTTGCTCGCGTTGAACAGATCCTCGGTGTCGAGAACATGTTCGACTACACGAGCGTCGACTTCGTTCACCATCTCGACGCCGCCCTCCGTGCGAAAGAGCTCTATCTGCGCGACGTCGCCTACCTGGTCGACCAGGGGGAGGTCAAGATCGTCGACGAGTTCACCGGCCGGATTCTCGAAGGGCGGCGCTACTCGGAAGGTCTCCATCAGGCGATCGAGGCGAAGGAGGGCGTCCGGATCAAAGAGGAGAACCAGACGCTGGCAACGATCACGCTGCAGAACTACTTCCGCATGTACGAGAAGCTCGCCGGGATGACCGGTACGGCGAAGACGGAAGCAGCCGAATTCGCCCAGATCTACAGCCTCGAGGTCGCCGAGATCCCCACCAACCGGCCGGTGATCCGGCTGGACCAGGCAGACCTTGTCTACAAGACCGAGGATGCCAAGTTCAATGCTGTGGTTGCCGACGTTGTCGAACGACACGAGAAGGGCCAGCCGGTGCTGCTGGGGACGGTGTCGATCGAGAAGTCGGAGCGGCTTTCGAAAGCTCTGAGCAAGCACGGTGTCCCTCATGAGGTGCTCAACGCCAAGCAGCATGCCCGGGAGGCGACGATCATCGCCCAGGCCGGTCGCAAAGGGGCGGTCACGGTCGCCACGAACATGGCCGGACGGGGAGTCGACATCATGCTCGGCGGCAACCCGGAAGCACTCGCTGTGGCGGCGTTGGCCAAGGCCGGATACACACCAGAGAGCGACGAGTACGCCGCCGCCCTCAGCGAGATGGAGGCCGAGTTTCGTGTCCGCACGGAAGCGGAGAAGAAAGAGATCCTGCAAGTCGGCGGACTGTATGTGATCGGAACCGAACGTCACGAGTCCCGCCGTATCGACAACCAGCTACGCGGCCGATCGGGTCGTCAGGGCGACCCGGGCGAGTCCCGATTCTTCCTGTCCCTCGGAGACGACCTCATGCGGCGATTCGCCAGCGATCGGGTCGAGATGATCATGAACCGCCTGAGGATCCCGGAGGATGTGCCCATCGAAGCGAAGATGGTTTCCCGGGCGATCGAAAAGGCGCAAGGCCAGGTCGAGGCACAGAACTTCGAGATTCGCAAGAACGTGCTCAAGTACGACGAAGTGATGAACCGCCAGCGTGAGGTCATCTACGAGTGGAGGAACAACCTGTTGCGGCAGGAGTCCAGTGAAACGCTGGTCAGAGACTGGATCGAAGAGGTTATCGGCTCGACCGTCGAAAGGGTGCTCGGCGAAGGTTCCCCACGCGACTGGGATTGGGAGGAGCTGGAGCAAGAGCTCAGTCTCTTCTACACGACCGGGCTCGAGCTCGACACGCTTGACGACGGACACGGTATCGACGCCACGGATGTGGCCGACGCCGCCATCGAGGAGGCACAGGCTCTCTACGACCGGCGAGAAGAGGAGCTGGGGAGCCAAGCGCTGCGCCAGATCGAGAAGACCGTCGTCCTGGCCGTCATCGACACCAAGTGGCGAGAGCATCTGGCAGAGATGGACTACCTGCGAGCCGGGATCGGTTTGCGGGCGATGGGGCAGAAAGACCCGCTCGTGGAATACCAGCGGGAGGGATACGACATGTTCGCCGAGATGGTCGACTCCGTGAAACGTGACACCGCCCGGTACCTGTTCCACGTTCAGGTCGCCCAGCAGGCAGAACGGGCTCGCCAGGAGCAGCGCGTCCACCAGCAGGAAGCCGCCGCCGCCGGCGGCCGTGCCACCCGCCAGGCCGTGTCGACGAAAGTTGGTCGCAACGACCCCTGTCCGTGCGGGTCCGGCAAGAAGTACAAGCACTGCCACGGCGCTCGGGTCTGAGGCTTCACTTCAGCTGACAGCGAACAGCTGACAGCTTCCAGCAAGAAGGGCTGGTCGACCTCTTCATGGTGTGGCAGCTTCGCTGACTGATCTCGGTTTCCAGTTTCCAGTTTCCAGCTGACAGCGAACAGCTGACAGCTTCCAGCCAGAGAGTTGCCTCAAGTGATCTTGGTGTGAGATCTTTGCTGTCGGCTGTCGGCTGTCGGCTGTCGGCTGTCGGCTGTCGGCTGTCGGCTGTCGGCTACCCGCTACCATTGCTCGCCTGATGGATATTGACCCCCGATCACTGCTGAGTGAACTGCGCGCCCGTCTCGCCGATGCCCGGAGGTTCCTTTGACCTCGAGGCCAAAGAAGCACAGCTCCCGAAGCTGAGAGATGCGGCGGCGTCGCCCGACCTGTGGTACGACGCCACCCACGCAGCGGAAGTCAACCGGACGCTCGCCCGCTACGAAGGGCTGCTCGCCCACGTCGACCGTTTGGGCACGGCGCTCGACGACGCCGAGGTGATGCTGGAGCTTGCCGGTGAGGAAGATGACGAGCAGGCACTTCGGGAGGCTGCCCAGGGACTCGTGGATGCTGAACTCGACCTCCGGAAGCTCGAGACGGAATCTCTCTACTTCGGAGAGCACGACGAGGCCCCGGCAATCTTCAGCATTCATGCGGGAGCGGGCGGCGTCGATGCTCAGGACTGGGCCGAGATGCTATTGCGCATGTATCTGCGCTACCTCGAGAATTCGGGACTGAGCGTCGAGGTCGACGAGGTGACACCGGGCGACGAGGCCGGCATCAAATCGGCGACGCTCACCGTGGAGGGAGAGCACGCCTACGGAGTCCTGGAGGGGGAGCGGGGCGTGCACCGTCTGGTGCGGATCAGCCCGTTCGACGCCGCCAGGCGTCGCCACACGTCGTTTGCAGGTGTGGACGTCATCCCCCAGGTCGAAGAGGAAGAAATCGAGATCAACCAGGACGATCTCCGCATCGAGACCTATCGGTCCCAGGGCGCCGGCGGACAGCACGTCAACGTGACCGACTCGGCTGTGCGCATCACCCACCTTCCGACCGGAACCGTCGTCACCTGCCAGAACGAGCGATCCCAGCTCCAGAACCGGGCGAGAGCAATGGTCATCCTCAAGGCGAGGCTGGCCGAACTGGCCCGGCAGGAGCAGGCCAAGGAACTTGACGAGATCCGGGGAGATCAGGATGCTGCCGCGTGGGGCCGCCAGCTTCGCTCCTACGTTCTCCAGCCATACCAGATGGTGAAGGACCTGCGCACGGGCGTCGAGGTCGGCAACGTTCAAGCCGTGCTCGACGGAGACCTGGATCAGTTCGTCGAGGCATACCTCCAGTGGAGGCGCGAGAAGCAGGAGCAGAGCCAATGATGTGGTGTCACCGGAGATGCTTGGTATTCTCTGCGATGCCCGGTGCGGAGTTCGGGGCGGAACATACGACCGGCAGTTCCGATGATGGGACCGCCGCCAAAGTGAGTGGTCCATGATTCTTCTCGAGGATGTCACGAAGGTATACGAGGGTGGCACTGTCGCGCTTCGAGACATCAACCTCGATGTCAAGAAGGGTGAGTTTCTCTTCGTCGTCGGCCCGTCGGGATCGGGAAAATCGACGCTCATCAGTCTGCTGCTGCGTGAGCAGCGCGTCACCCGAGGCAAGATTTGGGTGGCCGGCAAGGACATCACCAAGATGCCGGCCTGGAAAGTCCCGCACCTGCGTCGATCGGTCGGAACCGTGTTCCAGGACTACAAGCTGCTGCCGACCCGGACCGTGTCCGAAAACGTCGGGTTCGCACTCGAGGTGCTGGGTCGTCCGCGGTCGGTGGTCGATCGCCAGGTGCAGCAGGTGTTGGAGCTTGTCGGACTCCAGACCAAAGGTGACCGCTACCCGCGCCAGCTCTCCGGTGGCGAGCAGCAGCGGGTCTCGGTGGCCCGGGCCTTCGTGAACCGGCCTCCGATCCTGCTGGCAGACGAACCGACGGGCAACCTCGATCCGGCGACGTCGGTCGGCATCATGCGGGTGCTCGATCGCGTCAACCGTACGGGGACGACGGTGGTGATGGCGACCCACGACCACGCGATCGTGGACGCGATGCGGCGGAGAGTCGTCCAGCTCGAGCGGGGCAAGATCATCAGGGACGAATCCCGTGGCACGTACGAGAGCATCAATGGCGGAGGGAGCAGATGAGAAGGCTGCTGTTCCTCGTTCGCGAGGCGTTCTCGAGCCTGCGGCGCAATCTGCTCGTCGTCACGGCAGCGGTCATCGCGGTCTTCATCAGCCTGACGCTGGTGTTCGGGGCCCTGGTGCTCAGCGAACTCGTCAAGGTGAACACGGCCCGATGGCAGCAGGGTGTGCACGTGATCGTCTTTCTGAAAGACGATGTTCCCGCCCAGTCACAGGTCGACCTCCAGTCCGAGATCCAGGGCTGGGACGAGGTGAAGGAGACATCGTTCTGCGACAAGCAGTGCGCCTACGCAGAGTTCAAGGAGATGTTCGCCGAGCAGCCGGCCATCGTCGAAGATGTTGACCCCTCCATCTTGCCGCCTTCAATTCGCATCAAACTCGTGGACATCGACACGTACAAGGACATCACGTTCCGGCTGATCGACAACCCCGCGGTACGCAAGGTCGTCACGGCTGGAGACCGCTTCGATCAGCTGTCATCGGTTACCAAAGCACTCAACTGGCTGGGCATCGGCCTTGCCGTGCTCCTCGGCATCGCATCGATCGTGCTGATCGCCAATACGATCCGTATGGCGATCTACGCCCGGCGTGACGAAGTGGCGGTCATGCGACTCGTGGGTGCCTCGAACTGGTTCATTCGTGTCCCGTTCCTCCTCGAGGGCATGATTCAGGGGTTGATCGGGGCAGCGCTCGCCGTCGCCGCCATCTGGATCGCCCAGGGATTCGTCGCCAGCCGTATTCCGAGCACGTTCCTCATCCGGCTCTCGGTCGGAAACGGTTTCCTGATCCAGTGGAGCATCGCGATCCTGGCGTTCGGAGCGATTGCAGGGGTGCTGGGCAGCGCCTCCGGCGTCCGCCGCTTCCTGAAGGTCTGAGATGCGTCGGCTGATCATCCTGGTCGTTGTCGCCTCCCTGACGGCGATGTCGGTCCCGGTGAGCGCGACCGATGACCCCGAGGAGCGTCTCCTGCAGATTCAGCAGCAGGTCTCGGATCTCAACAAGCAGATCGCCGCCCAGAAGGGGGAACGGACCGAGATTCAGAAGTCGCTTGCGACCGCGGAGGAGCGGCTCGCTTCGATCCGGATCGAACTCGATCTGGCCGAGTCGAGGGTGTTGGAGGTGGAGGCCATCATCGCCGAAGAGGAAGCCCACCTCGCGGTCGTTCAGTCACAACTCGCCGACCTGGAACTGCAACTGGCGGACACCAGGCTCAGCATCCGGGAGACCCACCAGTCGATTCGAGATCGGGCAGTCGAGATGTACATGGGGGGTGTCCCTGATCTCGGCTCGGTTGTGTTCGCAGCGGGAGACATGACCGATGCTGCCCTTGGAGTCAACTACGCACAGGAACTGGTGGCTTCGAGCGAAGTGCTGATGCACGACCTCGAGGGCTTGCAGGGCCTCGAAACACGTCAGAAGACCGGCGTCGAGGAACGCAAGGCGGCCGTGCAGGAGACGCTCTCCGATCTCGATGAACGACGTGCAGAACTCGAGGCGGACCGGGTCGAGGTCGACATCCGCAGATCCGAGGCCCAAGCCGAGATGGATCGCCAGCAGGAGCTCCTCGACCAGGTCACGGGCGACATCTCCGAGATCGAAGGAGAGCTGACTGCGCTCGAGCGCGAGTCCAAGAAGATGGAGGCGGAGATCGCCGCCCGTCAGCGGGCGGCAGGAGAACGACCGTCGACGCTCGGCTGGCCGATAGACGGCAGAGTGTCCTCCCCGTTCGGTTGGCGCATCCACCCGATCTTCGGCACGAAGAAGCTGCATACCGGCGTCGACCTCGCGGCGAGCTACGGGACCGCGATTCGCGCAGCGGGCTATGGAACGGTGATTCTCGCCCAGCGATACGGCGGCTACGGCAACGCCACGGTGGTCGATCACGGTGGGGGACTGTCGACCCTATACGCCCACCAGTCGAAGATCATTGTCAGCGAAGGCCAGGAAGTGAAGCTCGGACAGGTGATCGGGTATGTGGGTTGCACCGGGTACTGCACGGGTCCGCACCTGCACTTCGAAACGAGGGAGAACGGGACCCCGGTGGACCCGATGAAGTACCTCCCGTGAAGGTCGTCGCCACCAACCGGAAGGCACGGCACGACTACGAGATCTCCGAGACGTTCGAAGCCGGGCTGGTGTTGAAGGGGTCGGAGGTCAAGAGCCTGCGCGCCGGCCTGGTGAACCTCAAGGACTCGTACGTGCAGTTCAAGGCTGGAGAGGCGTGGCTGGTGGGGTGCCACATCTCGCCCTACTCGTTCGCCAGGGGTGGGGGGCACGATCCGGATCGAGATCGAAAACTCCTGCTGCACCGGCGCGAGATCGAGCGCATCGGATCGAAGGTCGCCGAGCGGGGCCTGACCCTGGTGGCCCTGCGCGTCTACTTCAAGGACGGCAT
>CBEVHI010000100.1:0-7499 GCA_965549635.1 uncultured bacterium
GTTCGCATTGCAGCCTGGGTAGGTGTGTGCTACTCTGGCTGTTCGCCGTTCGCAGTCAGGTCCCCATCCATGGGTCAAGGAGGAGTCACTTGCCCTCGCGCGTCAGCCCACGTCTTTCTTTCGCGAAAATCCCCGAAGTCCTACCAATCCCCAATCTCCTCGCTCTGCAATACGAAAGCTTCCAGTGGTTCCTCGATGAGGGACTGAAGGAGATCTTCGACGCGATCTCGCCGATCGAAGACTTCACCGGGGAGCTCGCACTCGATCTCACCGAGCATCGGTTCGGAGACCCTCCGCGCACGGTCCAGGAGTGCAAGGACCGCGACGCCCACTACTCACGCCCGCTCTTCGTCACCGCGCGCTTCGTCAACAAGAAGACCGGTGAGATCAAAGAACAGCAGGTCTTCCTCGGCGACTTCCCGATGATGACCGAGAAGAGCGTGTTCATCATCAACGGCACCGAGCGAGTCGTGGTCAGCCAGTTGGTCCGCTCACCGGGCGTCTATTTCGACAGCACTCCGGACAAGACATCCGACCGGGAGATCTTCAGCACAAAGATGATTCCGGGCCGCGGCGCCTGGCTGGAGTTCGATACCGACAAACGAGGCACGATCGGCGTTCGCGTCGATCGGAAACGTCGCCAGCACGTGACGGCGTTCCTGCGTGCACTCGGGATTGCCGAGACGGACGAGGAGATCCTCGACCTGTTCGGTGGAGCCCCTTCGATTCAGACGACCCTGGAACGCGACACGACCGTCGATCGCGAAGACGCCCTCCTCGACCTGTACCGGAAGCTCCGTCCCGGCGAGCCGACGACCGTCGAGTCTGCCCGCGGTCTCTTGCAGACGTTGTTCAAGAACCCCAAGCGCTACGACCTGACCAAGGTCGGTCGCTACAAGATGAACCAGAAGTTCGGTCGTCCGATACCTGAGGAGTACGACCCGGAGTCGATGGGACTGCTCGCCGACGACGACATCTTGGACGCCATCGGCTATCTGGTCGCGCTCCATGCCGGGCAGTCGGTGTTCACGACGAGGGCGGGGCGTGAGATTCCCGTACGGATCGATGACATCGACCATTTCGGAAACCGCCGCATCAGAACCGTCGGTGAGCTGATCCAGAACCAGGTGCGCGTCGGTCTGACACGGCTCGAACGGGTGGTTCGCGAACGGATGACGACACAGGACTCGGACGCGATCACGCCACAGAGCCTCATCAACATCCGCCCTGTCATCTCGGCCATCAACGAGTTCTTCGGCTCCAGCCAGTTGAGCCAGTTCATGGACCAGCCAAACCCCCTCGCAGGGGTCACGCACCGCCGCCGCTTGTCCGCCCTCGGGCCGGGTGGCCTGTCGCGGGAACGCGCCGGTTTCGAAGTACGCGACGTTCACTCGTCGCACTATGGCCGCATGTGCCCGATCGAGACGCCGGAAGGTCCCAACATCGGGCTGATCGGCTCGCTCGCCACCTACGCCCAGATCAACAAGTACGGGTTCATCGAGACCCCGTATCGCAAGGTGGTCAACGGCAAGGTGACCGACCAGATCGACTATCTGACGGCCTCCGAAGAGGAGCGATTCGTCATCGCCCAGGCCAACGCCGCGCTCAACGCCGATGGCACGTTCTCGAACGAGCGCGTCCTCGTGCGGATGTCGGGCGGCGGCGGTGAGGTCGACTCGGTGCCCCCTGCGGAGATCGACTACATGGACGTTTCTCCGAAGCAGATCGTCTCGATCGCGACCGCTCTGATTCCGTTCCTCGAGCACGATGATGCCAACCGCGCGCTGATGGGATCGAACATGCAGCGGCAGGCGGTGCCACTGGTGCACCCGGAAGCTCCGCTGGTCGGCACCGGCATCGAATCCCGGCTGGCGGTGGACTCCGGCGACATGGTCATCTCCAAGGTTGCCGGAACGGTCGTGGAAGTGACCGGCGAGTCGGTCGTGATCAAAGAGGCCAACAAGAACGTCAAACACACTTACCGGGTTCTGAAGTTCGAACGCTCCAACCAGGGCACGTCGATGAACCAGAAGCCGATCGTGTCCATCGGCGACAAAGTCGAAGTGGGGTCGGTTCTCGCCGACGGTCACTCGACCGACCATGGTGAACTTGCACTCGGTCGAAACCTCCTTGTGGCCTTCATGCCATGGCGAGGCCACAACTACGAGGACGCGATCGTCATCTCCGAGCGGCTCGTCAAAGACGACGTGCTCACCTCGATACACATCGAAGAGCACGAGATCAGGGCGAGGGACACCAAACTCGGTGCTGAGGAAATCACCAGGGACATCCCGAATGTTGCCGAGGAGTCGCTGCGCAACCTCGACGACGACGGCATCATTCGGGTTGGGGCCGAAGTGGGTCCCGGCGACTACCTCGTGGGCAAGGTGACCCCGAAAGGCGAAACCGAACTGACCCCGGAGGAGCGGCTCTTGCGGGCGATCTTCGGCGAGAAGGCCCGGGAAGTGCGCGACACGTCACTGCGGGTGCCTCACGGCGAGACCGGCAAGGTCATCGGCGTGCGCGTCCTGCGGAGGTCCGAAGGCTTTGACCTCAAGCCCGGCGTCAACGAGATGGTCAGGGTGTACGTTGCCCAGCAACGCAAGATCTCTGCCGGTGACAAACTCGCCGGACGCCACGGGAACAAGGGGGTCATCTCCAAGGTCCTGCCGGTTGAAGACATGCCGTTCCTCGCGGACGGGACACCCGTCGACATCATCCTCTCGCCGCTTGGTGTTCCCTCTCGAATGAACCTGGGACAGGTGCTGGAGACCCATCTCGGATGGGCTGCAGCGCAAGGCTGGGAACCGTTCGAGGGCGAGAGTGCCGCTGCGAAAGGTGCGGAACCCTGGACGAGGGTGGCCACGCCGGTCTTCGACGGCGCAAAGGAAGACGAGATCGCCGATCTGATCGCGCACGCCAAGCCAAGTCGTGACGGGGCACGCCTCGTCAACGACTCCGGCAAGGCCGTGCTCTACGACGGACGCGACGGTGAACCGTTCGACACGCCGATCACCGTCGGGTACATCTACGTACTGAAGCTCGTCCACCTGGTCGACGACAAGATTCACGCTCGATCCACGGGCCCGTACTCGATGATTACCCAGCAGCCGCTGGGGGGGAAGGCCCAGTTCGGTGGCCAGCGATTCGGAGAGATGGAGGTGTGGGCGCTCGAAGCCTACGGCGCCGCCTACGCGCTCCAGGAGCTGCTCACCATCAAGTCGGATGACGTCGCCGGCCGTGTCAAGGTCTACGAGGCGATCGTCAAGGGAGAGAACATCCCTGAGCCCGGCATACCGGAATCATTCAAGGTCCTGATCAAAGAGATGCAGAGCCTCTGCCTGAACGTCGAGATGCTCTCGGCCGGCGAGGAAGTCGAGCTCCGCGATCTCGAAGAAGACGTCTATAGGACGGCAGAATCCCTCGGGATCGACCTGTCTCGTCCCGAGCGTCGCGAGACCACCACCGTCTGACCAACAACGGGGAAGGAGTGCTGTGCGCCAGCCCTTCGATGAACTGAAGATCAGCCTTGCGACGAGCGATCAGATTCGCTCCTGGTCGTATGGCGAAGTGAAGAAGCCAGAGACGATCAACTACCGGACCTTGAAGCCTGAGAAGGATGGTCTGTTCGACGAACGGATCTTCGGGCCGACGAAGGACTGGGAGTGCTACTGCGGCAAGTACAAGAGGATCCGCTACAAAGGGATCGTCTGCGAACGGTGCAACGTCGAAGTCACGCGCTCGAAGGTTCGCCGCGAGCGAATGGGCCACATCGAGCTGGCGGCGCCGGTAACGCACATCTGGTTCTTCAAGGGTGTCCCGAGTCGGCTCGGGTATCTGCTCGACATGTCGCCCAAGGAGCTGGAGAAGGTCATCTACTTCGCGGCGTACCTCGTCACGCACGTCGATGACGACCGTCGCCAGAAGGACATTCCTGAGCTCGAAGAGACGATGCAGGCCGAGTTGGAGGTCATCAGCGAGGAGCTGGAGGAATGGCGCTCCGGACGGCTGGAACGTCTCGAACAAGAGCTCTCCCAGATGGAAGAAGGCGGGGCGAAGGCACAGGAGATCAGCGCCCGACGCCGCGAGGTCGAGAAGGAAATCAAAGAGCGAACCGAGAGGGCAGAACGAGAGTCCGAGCTCGTCAAGGAGGCGTTCGATACGTTCCGTTCGATGGGCCCGAAGACACTCGTCGAGTCGGAACCGCTTTGGCGCCAGATCGTCGAACGCTACGACACCTACTACACCGGTGGGATGGGCGCAGAAGCGATCAAAGACCTCCTTAGTCGAGTCGATCTCGACGCCGAGATGGAGAGGCTCGTTGACGACCTCGACGCCAAGTCGGCACAACGCCGGCACCGGGCGACCCAGCGCATGAAAGTGGTCAAGCCATTCTACGAAGGCAAGAACGACCCGACAGCCATGATTCTCGAAGCCGTCCCGGTGATCCCACCCGAGTTGCGGCCGATGGTGCAGCTCGACGGTGGCCGATTCGCCACCAGCGATCTGAACGATCTCTACCGGCGTGTGATCAACAGGAACAACCGTCTCAAGCGGCTCCTCGACCTCGGCGCCCCGGAGATCATCGTCAACAACGAGAAGCGGATGCTGCAAGAGGCCGTCGACGCACTCTTCGACAATGGTCGGCGTGGACGCGCGGTGACCGGACCGGGGAATCGGGCACTCAAGTCGCTCTCAGACATGCTCAAGGGAAAGCAAGGCCGGTTCCGCCAGAACCTGCTGGGCAAGCGAGTCGACTATTCGGCCCGTTCGGTCATCGTCGTTGGTCCATCACTGCAGCTGCATCAGTGCGGACTCCCCAAGGTGATGGCCCTGGAACTGTTCAAGCCGTTCGTGATGAAACGTCTCGTTGATCAGGACCTTGCACAGAACATCAAGTCCGCAAAGCGGATGGTCGAACGCCATCGCCCCCAGGTCTGGGACGTGCTCGCCGACGTGATCCAGGAGCATCCGGTCTTTCTGAACCGCGCTCCGACCTTGCACCGGCTTGGCATCCAGGCGTTCGAGCCGGTTCTGGTCGAAGGCAAGGCCATTCAGATCCACCCGCTCGTCTGCGAAGCGTTCAACGCCGACTTCGACGGAGACCAGATGGCCGTTCATCTGCCGCTGTCCGCGGAAGCGCAGGCTGAGGCCAGGGTGCTGATGCTCTCGGCCAACAACGTCTTGTCGCCCGCGAGTGGTCGACCGATTGTCACGCCGAGCCAGGACATGGTGATTGGTGTCTACTACTTGTCCGAGAAGGTGGAGGACGCCAAGGGCGCCGGAGCGATCTTCAGCGACGTCGACGAAGCGGTGATGGCATACGAAGCCGGTGAAGTGTCGCTGCACGCTCCTGTGCGGATTCGCGTTGGAGAGATCGCCGGCTCCCCGGAGATGCATGCGCTGCTCCTGGGTTCGCTGGGGTCCTTGCTGACCGAAGAGCCGGTCGACGGTTCCCGGCCGGTCGAGACCACGGTGGGCAGGGCGATCCTCAACGGGGTGTTCCCTCGCGACTTCCCGTTCGTGGACGCTGTCGTGCTCAAGTCCGACATCCGGCGTCTCATCGAAGAGATCATCGCCAACTACAAGAAGAGCGAAGTGCAGCAGTTCCTCGACGGGATCAAGAACCTCGGGTTCCAGTACTCGACTCGAGCTGGGCTCACGATCGGCCTGGGTGATGTGAAGACTCCACCCGAGAAGTCCAAGATCATCACGAAGTACGAGAAGGCTGCCGAGAAGGTGCAGCAGCAGTTCCTCAAAGGCGTGATCACCGACGATGAGCGGCGCCAGGAACTCATTGAGATCTGGACACGTGCCACCGACGAGGTGAAGGACGCCATGGAGGTGAACCTCAAGGCGGAGAAGTTCAACCCGATCGACATGATGATTCGTTCCGGGGCACGAGGCAACGTCATGCAGGCACGGCAGATTGCCGGTATGCGGGGACTCGTTGCCAACCCGAAAGGCGACATCATTCCCCGGCCGATCATCTCCAATTTCAGGGAAGGACTGTCCGTACTCGAGTACTTCATCTCGACGCACGGTGCCCGCAAGGGGCTCGCCGATACCGCGCTGCGAACCGCAGACTCCGGCTACCTGACGCGGCGCCTCGTCGACGTCAGCCAGGAAGTCATCATCAGCGAGCAGGACTGCGAGTCAGATCGCGGAATCAAGCTTCCGCTTCGCGACGAGTCCGACCGTCCGATCCGCAACGCCCACACGAGTCTGTTCAGCCGGGTGCTGGCCGACGACGTGAAGATCGGGCGCAAGCTGGTCGAGACGGACCAGGGCGTCAAGCTGCGTGCCGGGACGTTCCTCGGACGACCCGAAATCCTGGCGTTGCTGAGCGCGCAAGAGATCAAGTCGGTCAGGGTTCGCTCGGTGCTCACCTGCGATTCCGAGTACGGAGTGTGCGCGACCTGCTACGGGATGAGCCTCGCCACGGGCCGGAAGGTCGAACTGGGCGAAGCGGTTGGCATCATGGGTGCCCAGTCCATCGGTGAACCAGGAACTCAGCTGACGATGCGGACGTTCCACACCGGCGGCGTGGCAGGAGAGGACATCACGCATGGTCTTCCCCGCGTGGTCGAGCTGTTCGAGGCCCGTGCCCCGAAGGGCAAGGCGGTACTGGCCGAGGTTGGCGGCGTCGTCCGTGTCGAGGAAGACGAGGAGGGCCGCCGTGTGGTCGTCGATGGACCCGACGGAGAGGCCACCTACGCGATCTCTCGCAGGGCTCGTCTCCTCGTGCACTCGGGTGACGAGATCGAGCCTGGCACGGCGCTCACCCAAGGGTCCCTCGACCCCAAGGAGGTCCTGGAGATCTCCGGTGTCCGTGCAGCCCAGAAGTACCTCGTCGACCAGGTTCAGGAGGTGTACCGGTCGCAGGGTGTCGACATTCACGACAAGCACATCGAGCTGATCGTGCGACAGATGTTGCGCCGGATTCGGGTTGTCAGCGTCAACGACTCTGACTTCCTTCCTGCGGCGCTGGTGGATGAACGTCGATTCCGGGACGCGAACCGGGCGCTGGTCGCTGATGGCAAGACACCGGCGGAGGGCCGTGCCGAACTGATGGGGATCACCAAGGCGTCTCTCGCCACGGACTCCTGGCTGTCGGCAGCGTCGTTCCAGGAGACCACCCGGGTGCTGACGGAGGCGTCGATCGCCGGTCGCTCCGATCACATGCGGGGCCTGAAGGAGAACGTGATCATCGGCAAGCTGATCCCTGCAGGGACCGGTTCCGAGCTCTATCAGACGATCGAGCCTGTTCTCCCCGATGCGGCTCCGATGTCGGCGCTGGGGTTGTTCGGAGAAACCGTCCCCTCCTCGTCGGAAGAAGAAGCACTGCCATCGGATCCTGCAGAGTGGCTGGCTTCGCTCGGCGGTGCGGAACCGCTCGAAGACGACGAATGAGATTCGGGGCCCTCACGGGCCCCGAATCAGCTAACAGCTAACAGCTCACAGCTAACAGCTCACAGCTCACAGCTCACAGCTCACAG
>CBEVHI010000101.1:0-7474 GCA_965549635.1 uncultured bacterium
GGCGGTTCTCCTCAGGAGCTGCAACGCTGCCGCGGCGACGAGGAGTGCGGCGAAGAGCATCTGCAGCGTCGATCCGGCCAGGTTGAATGCCAGGACGGCACCCAGCAAGACGCCTGCAACACCTCCGGCTCCGATCACGAGAGCGGCCGTCAGGTCTACCCGTCGGGCTCGGAGGTTCACGAACGTGGCGGTGACGGCGGTAGGCACGATCGCCACGAGCGATGTCCCCTGTGCGATGTGCTGCTCGAGGCCGAGAACCAGTGCCAGGATCGGTACGTAGACCAGTCCGCCCCCGAGGCCGAGGAGCGACATGAGGGTTCCGGTCGCAGCACCCAGGAGCACGATCCCGACGATGGTGCCGACCGTCATGTCGACGCGCAGCAGATCGCCCGGCGTGCCGAGACCGCCGATGGTGAGCCGGATCGCTGCGGCAAAGGAGATCGAGACGAAGAGGGCTTTCAACCAACGCGCACGGACCCTGCCCATCAGCGTCGCTCCTGCGTAGGCGCCCACGATCGCCCCCATGGCCAGGAGCAGTCCCGCCCTCAGATCCGCCGCACCGTCGCTGAAGAATCGGATCGCTCCGGTCGTGGCCGTGATGGCGACGACTGCCGACGACGTGGCGTGTGCACGATGCTGCTCGAATCGAAGGAACAGGACGAGGGCGGGGACGATCACGAGTCCTCCGCCAATGCCGAACAGTCCGCTGGCGATCCCGGCGAGCACCCCGATCAAGGCTGCGACAAGTGTGCGGGTCATCGAGCATCGAGTGTAGGGGTCGACGCTATCGTCACCGAGATGTTCCGGCTCTTGGCAGCGATCCTTCTGGTTGTGGCTCTTCTCGGGTGTGCACCTTCCGTTCCGGTGACGACCACGACAACGACGAAGCCGGCTGTCGGTGCAGACACACCCGATGGTGCTCTTCGGACGCTCCTTGCTGCCGTGGCCGAGGATGACCTTGTCGGTGTCGCCACCGTGACCGACGACGCCCAGGTTGCCCTGCTGATAGCGCTCGACGGCGCCGAACTCTCCGAGGTGGCTTCGATGCTGCGAGATGGCGTTCCGGAGTCCTCACTGACCGCGTTCTGGGCTTCCTTCCAGAACACCTACGCCAGGAGTTTGGGCGAAGATGTCGAGGGGATGCTGATCGGCGAGGGAGAGCACGCAACGGTCGACGGTGTGGAGTTCGCGATCGTGAAGTCCGCACTGAGGAAGAGCAGCGGCGCCACCGAATGGATCGCCCGTCGGGAGTCCGACGGCTCATGGCGTGTCGACCTGTTCGCTACGTTCGGTCCGATCTTTGCTCAGCCGATGCGTCTCTGGTTGACGACGCTTCCGGATGACTTGGAGACGGGTGTTGTTCGCAAGGCGCTGGCCGCACAGAGGCCCAGTCTGCTTGCCGCTATTCAACGCCATCCTCTCGGGCCGATCTCTCCAGGCGTCGCTGAGCAGATGCGAGGACTGCTGGTCGATGTCGGTGCGACTGGGTAGGCAGCTGTCGAGTGAGGTGGCTTGATCGCCGACCATCAGCGACGCTCTTCACAGGGGGTCTACTCGAGGAAGGTCTTGATTCGGTCCTGGGCGGCTTCCATCACTTGTGCTGTCAGCGATCCGAGTGCACGGGCGATTGCCAGTTCTTCGCCGATGACAGGCATCGCCGGATCGTGGGGATTGCGCCGGGCTTTGCCGAATGACTCGAAGCGATCTCCGCGCAGATCAAGTCGAGCATGAGCCGTTGTTTCTTCCTCATCCTGCTCAACGCTGAGATCCACGTGGGCGTTCTTGCTCATAAGCAATCCCCTTTTGAGGGTACCCTGACACTTCTCGCTGCCTGATGGAAGGGGACGGAAGTCCCTAGTTCGTAGGTCGACCGGACGTTTGCAGTGCGGGCAGCACCTCGTCTCCAAGCAGCTTGATCAGCGCCGGCTGGTCGGTCGAAGTCATCTGCAGAGTGACCACATCCGCTTCGAGATCGCTGACGAGAGGCATGTAGGCATCGATGATGTCTCGGGCCGAGGCGGCCATCGTGTAGCGCCCGAGGACCTCTTGTCTGGGGAGCTCATCGGCGCGGGTTCGCAGCACGGCGGGATCGACAGCTTGGAGCCGCCCGGGAGCGCGAAGTCCCCGCCAAGCGGAGAGCGCCTCCCAGGCCTCTTCCTCGTTTTGCGCGAACACAGTCCAATGGGTGGTAACCAGCGTCGGTTCCGGCTTCCCCAGGGCCCTGGCGGCCTCCCGTGCCGGTCGGACGACCCGCTCCAGCGTCGACGAAGGATCCTTGACCGAAGTGATGAGACCCTGGGAGCGCCGCGCTGCGAGCGCTGCGGACTTCGGACCGCCGGCAGCGAGCCAGAGCGGAACCTCACCGATGGGCGGGCTGTAGAGCTTGGCGGAATCGGTGGTGTAGTACTCACCTTCGAATGACAGTTTCTCTCCGTCGAGGAGGCGACGCATGATCTGGAGTGCCTCGTCCATCCGGGCGGCACGTTCGGCGTACTTGGGGAATGCATAACCCAACGGGCCTTCATTGATGTTCTCGCCCGTCCCGACACCGAGGTGGAAACGTCCTCCTGAGAGCCGGTCGAGGGTCGCCGCCGCTTGGGCGACGACTGCAGGATGGAAGCGCCAGAGCGGTGTCGTGACTCCGGTAGCGAAGCCGATGTGGTCGGTGGCTGCCGCCATCGCTCCAATCGTCGAGAAAGCGAACCCGGACGCAGACGTGTCATCGACCCAAGGATGGAAGTGTTCGGATACGACGACCAGGTCGAAGCCTGCCTTCTCCGCGAGTTGAGCGTGTTCGACAAGCTGTTCGGGCTGCCACTGTTCATGGCCGCAGAAGTAGGCGAATCGAGTCATGGATCAGCAGAGTAGTCCCGGACTCGGAACATCTCGACGAGACGATCGGTTGGACACCGCATGTGGGATGAACCATGTTTCAAGCAGGGGTAGGCATCGCCGCGGGGGCACTGATCCTGGCGGCGTGCGCCGGAGAAGGAGCGGTCTCAGATTCGATTCCGGGGGGCACATCATCGATCACGACCGCGCCCGAGACGTTCACATCAGTTGAGATCCCGGATGGTGCCTCGGGCCTGCAGATCTATGCGGGATCCAGTGCTGATGCCGGCACGCTGCCTCCTCCGCTGATAGAGACCGACCAGCTGCGACGCGGGCAGATACCAGATGGGATCCCGGCCATCGACGAGCCTCAGTTCGTTGACGTCGCTGCCGCGGATGAGTGGCTCTCCGACGAGGAGGCGGTAGTCGTTCTCAACCTCGACGGAGACGTCCGCGCCTACCCTGCTCAGATCCTCATCTGGCACGAGATCGTCAATGACACGGTCGCAGGAGTCCCCGTATCGGTGACCTACTGCCCACTCTGCAATTCCGCCGTTACCTACGAACGTCGTTTCGGCGATGTGTTGACGACGTTCGGCACATCCGGATTGCTGTTCAACTCTGCCCTGGTCATGTACGACCGTGCAACAGAGTCCCTGTGGACACACTTCGACGGCCGTGCCGTAGCGGGCCTCTCCACAGGTGAGCAACTGCGGGTCATCGCCTCACCGCTTGTGTCATGGGCCGACTTCAAGGAATCGTTCCCGGATGGTCTCGTGCTCGATCGGGACAACACCGGATACAACAGGTCATACGGATCCAACCCGTATGGCGGATATGACAATCCGACGGGGAATCCGTTCCTGTTCAACGGGACTGTGGACGACCGGTTGGGTGAACAACAGAGGGTCACAGGAGTCCGCATCGGTGATGCATCGAAGGCGTGGACCATCGAGTCCATCAGTGGCGGGGATGCACGTGTCACGGAGGATCAAGTCAACGGAATCGATATCGTGATCTTCTGGGAACGCGGCCAGGCTTCGGCACTCGATAGCAGCAAGATTGCCGAAGGAAGAGACGTCGGCAGCGTGGGTGTCTTTGAGTCCGGCCTGAATGGGGAGATGGTCACCTTCTCGGTCGATGGTGGCCAGTTCGTGGACGACGCGACCGGCTCCACATGGAACGTCTTTGGCGAGGCGATCGATGGTCCATTGAGGGGCGAGGTGCTGGCGGCTGTGCCACATCTCGATACGTTCTGGTTCGCGTGGTTCTCGTACAACCCGGACACAGACTTGGTGGGTGGCTGAGATGTCTCGGCGGTCCGGCCGATAGGAAGCACGAGGTGCAAGGTACGGCTCGCGCAGTGATTCAGGCGATTGCGACCTCGAGGTTACGAAGTACGGCTCGCGCAGCAGACCGGCCGAAGCTCAGATTGTCACACCCCGGCTTCGGAGGACTCTGAAGGTCACCATCTTCACCGCGTCGTTGAAGACGAACCACGCAAGAGCGTATGCCCACATCAGCGCCGCCTTTTCCCACCCGATCGGGGTGATGAAGATCCCGTAGACGGCGATCAAGGTTCCGAGGATTCGTGTCAAGAATGTTGCGTTGAACAGGATCCATGATGGGTACGGTTTCTTCCAGAACCAATCGTTGATTCGGGTGTTGTAGATCGTGCCGTGTCCGGCAATGACGAGCTTCGCGAAGAACATCGACTGGATGATGGCGACCGAGTAGTTCAGCTGCACGAGGATGTAGAACAGGAGAAACGAAGAGATCACGCCGGCGATCCCGAGCACACTGGAGACGGTGAGTACCTCGGGCATGTTCCACCGGACAGGGTCCTTGTCGATTCGGGTGTTGTCGTAGGCGATGGCCAGGATAGGGATGTCGTTGAGGAGCGCCAGGATGATGATCATCAGCGCGGTGATCGGGTAGAAGTTGAAGACGACGATCGCCAGGGTCATGAAGAAGATGATCCGCAGTGTTTCTGCAACGCGGAAGATCGAGTAGCTCTTCATCCTCTCAAAGGTGATCCGGGCTTCCTTGATCGCATCGCCGATGACGCTCAGCCCAGGGGCAGTGAGGACGAGATCTGCGGCCGCCCTGGCGGCGTCGGTTGCATTCGACACGGCAATGCCGGCGTCTGCCTTCTTGAGTGCGGGGGCGTCGTTGACCCCGTCGCCGGTCATCGCGACGATGTGCTCGGCCTTCTGGAGTGTGTTGACGATGACGTACTTGTCCTCCGGGACGACCTCGGCAAAGATGTCGACCCCTTCGATCACTTCCACGATCTCCGACTCGTGGGCGGTGATGAATCCTTCCGTGAGGCCTGCGGTCTGGAACTCGTCCGCGACCTGTTGAGCGATCTGATCTGCGAACCGGTCGGCGTCCGGTTTGGAGACGTCCGGCTGGAGCTTTCGGTAGAGGGTGCCGGCAACAATCTTTGCCAGCTCGGTCAGCTCCCTGTTGCCCGCAGCTTGAAGGTCTTTGGCCCGCATCGCTTCTCCTGTGAGTCCGAGCATCTGCCCGATCTCCTGGGCGATGGCGATGTTGTCACCGGTGACCATCTTCACGTGCACACCGTGATCCCGCATGTCCTGGATGACCTGAGCCGAGTCGTCTCGTGGCGGGTCGATCAGTGGGATGAGCCCAACCAGTTCGACGGTGTGATGGAACTGTTTGCCGACAGCGAGCGTCCTGTAGCCCTTCTCGGCGAGCGTTTGGACGATTGTCTCGATCGGTTGCGCGCGATCTTCCGGGAGGTCGGCGAGTTGAAGGAGAACCTGCGGTGCACCTTTCGTCGCGGTGAGACGCTTTCCATCCTTGGCCACGGATGCGACAGTCCGCTTGCTTGTTGGATCAAAGGGTTTGAAGCGCATCGACTCATACGACTGCCAGTCCAGGTGCGGGTAGTGCTCATCGATGTAGTGGAAGATGGGCAGTTCGATGGGATCGCGATTCTCCGGTCGTGACGCAAGCGCAGCGAGGAGGAACAGCTCTTGCTCATCGTGCCCATCGAACACCACCGGTTCGGCCACTTTCATCTCGTTCTTTGTCAGCGTGCCTGTCTTGTCAGAACACAAGATGTCGACCCCGGCGAGCTCTTCGATAGCAACCAGGCGGCTGACGATGGCACGCTTCTTGGCGAGGTTCATCGCGCCGACAGCCATCGTCACGGAGAGCACAGCGGGAAGCGCGACCGGGATCGCAGCAACGGCGAGCACCAGGGAGAAGCGGCTCAGTTCGAGGAAGTCCTGCTTGCGGAAGAGCCCAACCATGATGATGAGGATGATCAGTACGACAGTGATGCCGATGAGGAAATCGCCGATACGGACGACCATCTTCTGAAAGTGGCTGCGCTCTTCGCGCTCCGCACGTGCGACGAGCGAGACCATCGACGAGAAGTTCGTGTTTTGGCCGGTGTTGAGCACGACGGCAGTCATCTCGCCCTGCTTGACGATCGTATTTGCGTACGCAACCTCTGCGCTGCGTTTTGAGACGGGGAGCGACTCGCCGGTCATGGCCGACTGATCGATCAGGGCATACTCGCCGGAGAGGAGTTGGAGATCGGCCGGGACGATATCGCCGATCTTGAGCTTCGTGATGTCCCCGGGCACGAGCTCCTTGGCCGGGATCTCCGCCCACGAGCCATCGCGCAACACGAGTGCCTGGAGCGCGAGCTGCTGTTTGAGTGCCTTGACTGCGCTGAGAGCCCTGTGCTCCTGGGCGAAGTCGATGCCGGCGTTCGCCAACAGCATGATCGTGATGATGGTGAAGTCCTCCCACTTCTGAACGACCGCGGAGAGGATGGCCGCGACTTCGATCATCCACGGGATGGGACCCCAGAATCGCCGGAAGATACGGTGCCAGGTCGGTTCTTCCTTCTCTTGGATCTCGTTGGGACCGTACCGATCGAGTCGCTTCTTCGCCTCGTCGGCGCTCAGGCCACCTTGCTGATCGGTGTGAAGTTCCCGCAGAACGTCTTCGACAGGGCGTTTCGCGTACGAATCGGTGGTCGTCCCCATGAGATCCCTTCAGTATGTGCCATGGTAGAGCGGTTGGGTTGGCTCAAGTGCGGAGGCGGCCGCCTAGCATCGGTCGGCGTGAGTGAGGCATCGACGATGAGTGCGTTCTTTCGGCCAGAAGGCATCGCGCTGATAGGGGCGACCGCCGACGAATCGAAGCTTGGCTTCGGAGTCGCCAGGAACCTTCTCGATGGCGGGTATCCAGGATCGGTGCATCTCGTTGGCACCAAGGCAGGGACGCTGTTCGATCGGCCGGTGTATGGATCCGTCTCCGAAGTTCCTGATCCGGTCGACCTTGCGGTGATCCTCATACCTGCTCCCGCCGTGCCGTTGGTTCTCGAGGCGTGTGGTCGACGTGGGATCAAAGCTGCCGTGATCTCCTCTGGAGGCTTTCGCGAGGCGGGTCCCGAAGGAGCAGAGCTCGAACAGGAGTGCCTCGAGGTTGCCGCCCGCTACGACATCCGTCTGCTTGGGCCCAACTGCATCGGCACGATCGACACACACCTTCCACTGGACACCACTTTTCTTCCGCCTCCGGCAGCTCCCAGGGGCGGTGTGGCCTTCGTCAGCCAGAGTGGGGCCATCTGCGCTGCAGTGATCGACTGGTCTCGCGG
>CBEVHI010000102.1:0-7467 GCA_965549635.1 uncultured bacterium
TCGGCGACGATGTCACCGGGTCGGCGACTGATCTCGTGGCCTCGAACCGAAGGCACGATGCAGAACGTACAGGTGTTGTTGCAGCCGATCTGGATCGTCACCCAGGCAGAGTGTGCGGTCAGCCGTCTCACCGGCAGCAGCGACGGCATCGTCTCGAGTTCATCCACGACTTCGGTCACACCGCCGTCCGCACCGGCGAGATCCATGAGATCGAGGACACGGTCCAGGTTGTGGGTGCCGAGGACCACATCGACCCAGGGGGCACGCTCCCTGACCAGCTCCCGGTCCTTCTGGGCAGCGCATCCCCCCACGATGAGCACGACGTCGGGTCGACGTTCCTTGAGCTGCTTGAGGTGTCCCAGGTTCCCGTAGAGCCGGTTGTCGGCGTTCTCGCGGATGGTGCACGTGTTGATGAAGATCACATCCGCGTCGTCGACACCTTCGGCTGCTGCCATGCCATCGCGCTCGAACAGGCCGGCGACCCGTTCGCTGTCGTGCTCGTTCATCTGACAGCCGAACGTCCTCACCGCGTAGCGAAGACCCGTCCTTCGCGGTGGACGATCGACCTGCGGCATGCCAAGGAGGGTCTCACTCATCGGGCGTAGTCACTCACCCGAAGCTCCCGGATGACGGTCACCTGGATCTGACCGGGATACTGCAAATCCTCTTCGAGCCGCTTGGCGATGCGCCGGGCCAGGTCGGAGGCTCCCAGGTCGTCGACCCTCCCTGGATCGACCACCACGCGAACTTCCCGCCCCGCTTGCATTGCGAACACCTTCTCCACGCCCTTGAAGTCGTAGGCAAGCTCCTCGAGCTTCTCGAGCCGACGCACGTAGGACTCCAATGCCTCGCGGCGAGCCCCCGGACGTGCCGCAGACACGGCGTCGGCGGCCTGCACGACCACCGCCAGTACGGTTCTCGGCTCAACCTCGTTGTGGTGAGCCTCGATGCCGTGGACCACGGCGGGATCCTCGCCAAACCTCCGTGCGATCTCGGCGCCGATGAGTGCGTGGGATCCGTCGACCTCATGGGTGACGGCCTTGCCCAGATCGTGCAACAGCGCTGCTCTCTTCACCGGCGCGACCTCGATTCCGAGTTCGGCGGCGAGCATCCCGGCAACGTGTGCGCATTCGACGAGGTGTTTGAGCACGTTCTGTCCATAGGAGGTGCGGTACTTCAAGCGACCAAGCAGCGTGACGAGTTCGGGATGCACGCGGGAGACACCGACCTCGACGAGGGCCCACTCGCCTGCATCGCGGACCGACTCCTCCACCTCGGCACGCGCCTTTTCGAACATCTCTTCGATGGATGCCGGGTGGATCCTCCCATCCTGCACGAGACGCTCGAGTGCCAGGCGTGCGACTTCCCTGCGGACCGGGTCGAAGGATGAGACGGACACGGCCTCCGGGGTGTCGTCGACGATCAGGTTCACTCCGGTGATCGCCTCAAAGGCGCGAATGTTGCGGCCTTCACGGCCGATGATCCGACCCTTCATCTCGTCGCTGGGAAGCTCGACGACAGAAACGGTCGACTCGGTCACGACCTCGGCGGAGAGGCGCTGAATCGCCGTGGCCAGGATCCTTCTGGCCCGACGGTCGGCCTCTTCTCGAGCTCGTATCTCCATGTCTCTTACCAGCACCATGGCCTCACGCCTGGCCTCATCCTCGACTTGACGGAGAAGCTCACCCTTGGCGGCGTTGGCATCGAACCCAGCCAGATTCTCGAGCGCACTTCTGGCCTCTTCGCGCAGTTTCTCGGCGTCAGATTGCAGAGCGGCGGTTTCGCTCTCGCGCCGGATCAGGATCTGTTCACGTTGCGCAAGATTGGCGGCGCGCTGCTCGAGCGTCTGCTCGCGCTGGCCGAGCCGTTCCTCAGAGGACTTGATCTCGATTCTTCGGTGCTCGAGCGTGGCATCTTCGCGCTCCCGATAGGCGTCGGCCTTGGCTCGGGCCTCTTCTTCCCCTCTGGAAAGCAGTTCCTGCGCCTCGAGACGGGCTTTGGCCAAGAGACCTTCGGCGGTCGACTCGGCGTTCGTTCGCGCCGTCCGCGCGCGGTACTTCGCCCAGAGGAGACCGAGGATCCCACCCAATGCGAGGCCGACGGCCCCAACGATGATCTCCATGGTGTTGTCGCTTTCTCAGAACCTTCACAACGCAGATGCCGAGCCCGCGAAGGCTCGGCACACACACATCCGGTCACGCGACACGTCGGTATCTCACCGTCGTCTCGTCCGGCGATCCCCTTTCGTTGCAGGTTCGTTGATGGTGTTTCTTGGTTTCAATTCGTGTTCTTCAACGTGTGTGCGCTACGTGCATCGTACCGCATCCGGCCGCCTGCGCACAGGGGCAGTTCACGAGTGAGCGCTCCCGTCGAGACACCAGAGTGCCGGGCCGGTGAGCTCTCTTCGGCTACTCCTCGCGAACGTCCTCGGGCTCGCCGGCATCCTCGTCGGTAAGACCGACCGCCTCGAGCACCTTCGCCTGGAGCTGGACCGCTATCTCTGGGTTGTCGGTCAAGAACCGTTTCGAGTTCTCACGACCCTGACCGAGCTGGTCATTGTCGTAGCTGTACCAGGCACCACTCTTGCGAACGATGCCTTCAGTTACGGCCACATCGAGCAGGCTCCCGACACGGGAAATCCCCTCGCCGAACATGATGTCGAACTCTGCGAGACGAAACGGCGGAGCAACCTTGTTCTTGACGATCTTGGCCCTGACCCGGTTGCCGATCGAGGTCTGCCCGTCCTTGATCGTCTCGATGCGGCGAATGTCGATACGAACCGACGAATAGAACTTCAGTGCCCGCCCTCCCGGTGTCGTCTCCGGGGAGCCATACATCACACCGATCTTCTCCCGAAGCTGGTTGATGAACACGGCAGTCGTCTGCGAGCGATGGATGTTGCCGGTCAGTTTGCGAAGTGCCTGCGACATGAGTCGAGCCTGAAGACCGACATGGGAGTCGCCCATCTCGCCTTCGATCTCAGCTCGAGGGACGAGCGCCGCCACAGAGTCGATCACCACGACATCCAGGGCACCGGACCTGATCAACATGTCGGTGATCTCCAGTGCCTGCTCGCCGGTGTCCGGCTGGGAGATCAACAGCTCGTCGATGTCCACTCCCAACGCCTTCGCATAGATAGGGTCGAGTGCGTGCTCCGCATCGACGAAGGCCGCGATGCCTCCGTTGCGCTGGGCCTCGGCGATGATGTGCAGCGACAGCGTCGTCTTCCCGCTGCTCTCGGGTCCGAAGATCTCAACGACGCGTCCCCGCGGAACGCCACCGATACCCAGGGCAAGGTCAAGGGAGAGCGCGCCGGTCGAGATGGCTGCGATCCTCACGTGGGCGGTGTCACCCATCTTCATGATGGCGCCTTTGCCGAACTGCCGTTCGATCTGCGACATCGCCACCTCGAGGGCCTTGTCACGTTCCACTTGTGCTCCCTTCTGGATGTACCGTCACGATACGGGGACGGTGTGACATCTTTCCCACATGATGTGGTCGATGCACGACATCGAGTCTAGTCGAACGTGTGTTCGCTTCCAAGGCTTCCGAACCTCATCCCAACTCGAACACGGCGAGTTCCTCGTAACGGGCAGGGCCATGACCGAGATGACTGCGAAACACCGCAACACGATCTACCGTCCAGCCCACGTCGACCGTGGGCACACGCTCGATGAGCGACTGTACGTCCCGATGGGGTCTGATGCGCGACAGCGTCAGGTGCGCCCGAAACGGTCGATCAGCCTGGGGCCATCCTGCCTCGCTCAGCGCGATCTCAACCGAGTCCGCCAGCCGTTCCAGTTGCTCTCGACCGTGGACGAAACCCACCCACAGCACCGTTGCCCTTGAAGCTCTTGGAAACGCCCCCAGTGCACCGAGTCTGACGCGAAACGCCTCACCCAGATTCGTCTGGTCGAGTTCGGCCACGGTCCTCTCGTACCGTGCCGTGTCCACGTCGCCAAGGAAGCGCAGCGTGAGGTGCCAGTTGTCCGGTGGGACGAGACGTCCGGGCAGCGACCTCTCGCCGAGGACCGCGGCGAGCGCGTGACGGGTGTCGGTGGGAAGGGGTACGGCAACGAAGAGCCTGCCTACCACCACTGGCCCGTGACTGCGAGGCGAGTCAACTGCAGAGCAGCCGTGACCGTGAACGTTCTGATCCGTTCACGATCTCCCGGCATGTGCAGCGTCCTCGCTCTCGCCCCTTCCGGGGTTCGCACCGCGACGATCATCGTCCCGACGGGCCGTTCCTGTGGATCGGGGCCGGCCGAACCCGTCACTGCCACAGCCACGTCCGAAACGAGCTGCTCTGCCGCTCCCGCCGCCATCGCCAGGGCTGTGGGTTCACTCACCACTCCATACTCTTGGATGGTCGCTCCCGGTACGCCGAGAACGCTGGTCTTGACGTCCGTCGCGTAGCCGACCACCGATCCGCGAAACACCTCCGAAGCTCCCGGAATCGAAGTCAACCGCGCCGCGACCATGCCGCCGGTCGCCGACTCCGCGGTGGAGAGGCTCCACCCTCGCTCCTTCAGCAGACGCAGCAGCACGACTTCGATCGTGTCGCCATCCGTGGCAAAGACCCGAGAGCCCAGCCGGCTACGGATCTCCGCCTCGAGCGGCGCGATCAGGGTCTCGGCCTCCTCCTCCGTCTCCGCCTTGGCGGTGATCCGAAGTTTGATCTCACCCCCGGAGGCAAGGAACGCCAGTGACGGGTTGGCCGGTCCGTACAGATCTTCCAGCATCTCGGCGACGGCCGACTCCGTTGAACCCCAAGTGCGAAGGAGGCGGCTACGAAGAACGCCGCGGCCCTGCGAAGAGCGGAGCCGCGGAAGCACCTCGGTTTCGAGCAGCGTTTCCATCTCCTCTGGTACTCCCGGCAGGGCGAAGATCCAGGTCCCCTCGTGGCGGAGGGCGATTCCCGGCGCCGTCCCCTTGGTGTTCTCCAGCTGCACGGCCCCCTCCGGACGCTCTGCCTGTCGAAGGTTCGCTTCCGGCATGTCCCTCCCGAAGGCGGCGAACCGCCGCCGCAACCCATCGGCGACGGCGGTTTCGAACACCATCGGTCTGCCGGTCGCCGCGCAGATGGCTTCTCTCGTCAGGTCGTCCTGCGTCGGCCCGAGGCCGCCGGTCAAGATGACGGCGTCGGCCCTGCGACTCGATGCCTCGATCGCCGAGGCGATACGGGCGATGTTGTCGCCGACGACGGTCTGATAGTGGGCATCGTGACCTTCTTCTGCGATCCGCCTGCCGATCGTCGCGGCGTTCCCGTTGACGATCTGCCCGAGGAGGAGCTCCGTTCCCACTGCCACGATCTCGACGATCATCTGACGAGCTCTCCTTGCAGGTCAGGCCCGTAGGCGGCGGTGATCTTCGCCATGACCGACATGCCGGGACGACCGCCATCGAGCGTGATCATGCCGTCGATCTCCGGGGCTTCCTTGAACGAGCGTCCCACCGGCACGCCGTCCTCCACCTGATCGACGAGCACCTCGACGACCTCACCGACCCGTTCTGCCTGATGCCGGTTCGTGATCGTCTCCTGAAGGTGTTGGAGGTACCGCGTGCGATCGGTGACCTCGAGCGGATCGACCCTCCCTTGAAGAAGTGCCGCCGGAGTGCCCTCCTCGGCCGAGTAGGGAAAGAAGCCGGCCCAGTCGAGCTGTGCCTCCTCGAGAAAGCCGGCCATCGTCTCCACGTCGGCTTCGGTCTCACCCGGGAACCCGACGATGAAGCTCGACCGGAGCGCTGCGTCGGCCGACGCCTCCCGAATGGCCGCGATGAGCGCCAGATACCGCTGCGAACCTCCCGGACGCGCCATCGCCCTCAACAGCCGTGGTTCGGCATGCTGCAGACTCAGGTCGAAGTAGGTGGCCACCACCGGGTTGGTGGCGATCTCCTCGATCAGAGCCGGCCGGATCTCCGACGGGTAGAGGTAGAGAAGGCGGAGCCGGTGGAGGTCGGAGACGGCCGCCACCCGCTTCACCACGTCGGTGATATCGACCCGTTCGGCGAGATCCCTGCCATAGGCGGCCAGGTCTTGTGCGACCAGGACGAGTTCGCTCACCCCATCGGCTGCCAGCCGTTCGGCTTCGGCGACGATCTCTCCGATGGGCCTGGATCTCTGCGCTCCACGGAACGACGGAATCGCACAGAAGGTGCATCCCTTGTCACAACCCTCGGCAACTTTGAGGTAGGCGTACGGCATGGTTGGAGAGGATCGGCGTACCTCGTCGAGGATGGCCATCGGTGACCGGCCAAGGGTGACCGGCTTCCACTCCACCATGTCTGCGAGCGTTTGGACGAGTTCGGGATACCGGTCGATCCCGACGACGGCGTCGACCTCGGGAATGGCTTCGGTGATCTCGGTTCCGTACCGCTGGGCCATGCACCCGAGGACGACGAGCTTCGCACCGGACCGCCTGGTCTGGCCGACATCGAGTATCGCCCCAATGGACTCGCGGCGTGCCTCCTCGATGAACGCACACGTGTTGACCAGCAGCACATCGGCTTCCTCCGCGGACCGTGAGGTGGCGAAACCGGCGGCTTCGAGCAGACCGGCCACCTTGTCGGAGTCGACCTGGTTCTTTGCGCATCCGAGCGTCGTCAACCAGACGGAGGGAGAAGACATGGCCACAGGGTACTCACAACCCGCCGACAGGATCCCGTAGACTCGTTCGCATGAGTGACCGCGAACCGAAGATCGCACTCGTGACCGGTGCCTCCCAGGGCGTCGGCCTGGAGCTCGCCGAGCGCCTCGCACGCGACGGATACTGCCTGGTGCTGGTCGGGCGCGATGCGCGCAAGCTGGAGCTCGCCGCCGCACAACTCGAGCTGGACCAGCCCTGCCACTCGGTGACCTTCTCCACCGACCTGTCCCAGCCCGGAGCCACCTCCCGTCTGGTCGATCAGCTCGATCAGCGGCAGATCAAAGTCGAAGTGCTGGTCAACAACGCCGCATACGGCGCGACGGGTCCGTTCACCGACCTCGATCTCGACACGCAATTGGGCATGGTCAACCTCAACGTCGCCGCGCTGACCGAGCTGACCTACCGACTGGCCGGTCGGATGGTCGAACGGGGCCACGGCAAGATCCTCAACGTTGCCTCGACGGCAGCGTTCGAGCCCGGCCCGGGGATGGCCGTCTACCACGCCACGAAGGCTTATGTGCTCTCCTTTTCGGAGGCGCTTGCCGAAGAACTCGCAGGCTCGGGTGTGACGGTCACCACGCTGTGTCCGGGGCCGACAGAGGCCGGGCTTCAACGCAGGGCAGGTGTCGAGGCCTCCCGGGTCGTCCAGATCGGCATGATGAGCGCCCACGACGTGGCCACCGCCGGCTACGAAGGATTGCTCGCCGGCAAGCGGCTCGTCATCCCGGGAACGGCGAACAAGGCTGCCGTCGGGGTCAACCGCATCTTCGGCCGGCGTCTCGTTGCGAGCATCGGCGCCCGGCTGCGTCGCACCCCCTGA
>CBEVHI010000103.1:0-7439 GCA_965549635.1 uncultured bacterium
TTCTTGGCGCCGGCCGGCGCGGCGAGACCTGCCACCAGCAGCGCCACCCCGAGCATGATTCCTATCTTGCGACGCATGCCACACCTCCTCTGTAGTGGTCGGGCGCCGCGACGCGACGCGACGGTTTGCGTCTCATCGCGAAGATGTACTCCTTGCCGGTTAGTTCCCGGTTAGGTACCGACCGGCTAACCCGGACCTAACCGCGATCACATACCGTCTCGGCGAAAGGCAGAGCCATGAGTGACTCACCGACCGGAACGGTCACGTTCCTGCTCAGCGACATCGTCGAGAGCACGACCCTCTGGCAGGCAGATCCGGTCCAAATGGACGTGGCAATGCGAGCTCACGACAGGATCATGCGAGCGGTGATCGGCCGCCGCGACGGCACCATCGTCAAACATACCGGTGACGGGGTGGTTGCAGCTTTCCACCGGGCGAGCAGTGCCGCCCAGGCGGCCCTCGACTGCGGGCACACGCTGGGCAACGAGCCGTGGCCATCACACACTCCCCTCGAGGTGCGGATCGTGCTCCACACGGGCGAGTGCTTTGAGCGAGACCATGACTACTTCGGATCGCCCCTGTGTGTCGCGAAGCGCCTCATCGAGCTGGCCCCGCCGGGTTCGGTCTGGGTGACCGGAGTCACGGCGACCTTGCTCACGAACGTGCGAATCGACGGGTTCGAGGCCATCCCGCTTGGAACACGCCGCCTGCGCGGTGTCTCCGAACCGGTTGCTGTCTTTCGCCTGCTCCGTCCACGGTCCGAGACCATCGATGTGCCGGTGCAGGTGACGGCATGACGCGACACACGAGGTCCCCGGATGCAGGCGCTTCGGCAACGCGCGAACGCATGCAAACGAGTAGGTTCCGAGTCGGAGGGGTAGATGTCTGCGTTGCGTCGGGCCGGCTGACGAAACCTAACCGCCACGGTCGCCTCACCGCACACACGTCGACTCCCCAGGCGAACCCACCCCCAGGTTGGTGGGCCACGGGAGGCTGCTGATGCAGTTCAACGTCCTCGGTCCGCTGGAAGTCATCGATGGTGCACGCCCGCTCGAGATCACGGCTCCCAAGCAACGAGCCCTACTGGCCGTCCTGTTGCTCTCGGCCAACCGGGTCGTGTCGGGTGATCGACTCCTCGACGAACTATGGGGCGAGCAACCACCAACGGGCGGGCTCAACACGCTCAAGTATCACGTGTCCAAGCTCCGCGACGCCCTCCAGCCGGGGCGTCAACCCGGTGAAGAGGGGATACTCGTCACCCGATCGCCCGGCTACGCCTTGCTCGTCGATCCCGCCCATGTCGACGCGTACCGCTTCGAACGCATGGTCAACGAAGCGCGGAGCCGACTCACCTCCGATCCTGCAGCAGCATCGACGCTCCTCGACGAGGCTCTCGCCCTGTGGCGCGGACAAGCTCTGGCGGACTTCCAGGGCGACCCGTTCGCAGAGATCGAGATCCTTCATCTCGACGAGCTGCGACTCACTGCTCTCGAGGACCGGATCGAGGCGGACCTGGCGCTCGGACGCCACACGGAACTGATCGACCAGTTGAAGACGATGGTCGCCGAACATCCGCTTCGGGAGCGGATCTGGGGCCAACTCATGGTCGCCTACTACCGAAACGACCGGCAGGCGGAGGCGCTGCGGACCTACCAGGAGCTCCGAGGCCGCCTAGGCGAGGAGTTGGGAATCGAGCCGTCCCCCGAACTGGCGGCGCTCGAGGAGCGGATCCTCTTCCAGGACCCCGATCTGAAACAGCCGGGGGCGGTGCAGCCACCAGGCGGTCGTCTCCGAGGCTATGAACTGCGAGACAAGCTGGGTAGTGGAGCCTTCGGGATCGTCTGGCGAGCTGTCCAACCCGCCGTCGGTAGGGACGTCGCCATCAAGGTGATCAAGCCGGAGTTCGCCGACCGGCCCGACTTCGTGCACCGGTTCGAGGTCGAGGCAAAACTGGTCGCCTCCCTCGAACACCCCCATATCGTGCCGATCTTCGACTTCTGGCGCGATCCCGACGGTGCCTATCTCGTCATGCGTCTCATGCCCAGCGGCGGCCTCGATCACTCGCCTGCTGCCCCTTGGACACCGGCCCGAGCTCTTGTCGCCATCGAGCAGATCGGATCGGGCCTAGCCTACGCCCACCGGCGGGGGTTGCACCACGCGGATCTTCACCCGGGGAACGTGCTACTCGACACCGAAGGCAACGCTTACCTGGCCGACTTCGGGCTCGCCGCCAGTCTCACCATCGGCTCCAGCACGCCGCCAGGCGGGTACGCGTCGCCGGAGCAGCGACGCGGGGAACCGCCCACCCCGGCGACCGACATCTACGGACTGGCCACGCTCACGTTCCGGCTCCTCGCCGGCATCGATCCCCCCGGCGGCCCGATGCCGAGCATCCAGACCTTGCGTCCCGAGCTCCCCGTTGAGGTCGAGACGGTGCTGCGAACCGCCACCGACCAGGAGCCGGCCCACCGTTTCGCCACCGTCGATGAGTTCCTGGAAGCCCTCCGCACCGCCGTAGGACGGACCCCCCTCGAACCACGGTTGGAAGTCCGCAACCCATACAAGGGACTTCGCGCGTTCGACGAGGCGGACGCACTCGACTTCTTCAGCCGCAATGCAGAGATCGCCGAGCTGCTCGGCGCCGTCGCGGAGCATCGTCTCGTCGGTGTGGTCGGTCCGTCAGGTTCAGGAAAGTCGAGCCTCGTGCGCGCCGGCCTCATCCCGGCACTGCGGACCGGCGGCATCCCCGCCTCGGAACACTGGCTGATCACCGACATGTTCCCGGGAGATGACCCGTTCGGCGAGCTACGCGACGCGCTGCTTCGGGTCGCCACGAACCGTCCGCCGAACCTTGCCGAACGCCTCGGTGACCCGGCCGCCATCACAGGCGCCATCCGGGAAGCACTGCCGACGGATGCCGAACTCCTGGTGATCGTCGACCAGTTCGAGGAGCTGTTCACCCAATGTCCTGACGACACGATCAGACAGCGGTTCATGGACGCTCTCAAATCACTGGCGTCCGACCTGGACAGTCCGGCGAGGATCGTCGTCACGGTGAGGGCCGACTTCTACGGACAGCCCCTCGAGTATCAGCCCTTCGGAGACCAGTTGAGGGACGCCGTCATCTCGATCACTCCGCCCGGACCCGACGAACTGGTCGACGCGATCACCGGACCCGCCAACCGGGTCGGCATCGATCTCGATCCGAACCTCGCCGACCTCGTCGTCAACGACGTCTCCACAGAGCCGGGCGGGCTGCCGCTCATGGAGTACGCCCTCACCCAACTCTTCGAGCAACACTTCGGCAGGCACCTCACCGTCGAGGCATACCTGCGATCCGGCGGCGTGACCGGCGCACTCGCCAACTGGTCGGAGCAACTCTACGAAGGGCTCGACGTGCCCGCCAAAGATGCCGCCCGTCAGGTATTCCTCAGACTGGTGAGTGTCGACGAGAGCGGCCAGGACACCCGCCGCCGGGTACCCCTGCCCGAACTCACCCAGCTCGGCATCGATCGTGACGCTGTCACCCGAGTCCTCGACACGTTCGGTGCCGCTCGGCTGCTCACCTTCGACCGTGACCCCCAAACCCGCACCCCAACCGTGGAGGTGGCCCACGAGGCGCTGATCCAGAGGTGGGAACGGCTCGGCTCATGGATCGAAGACCGCAGGGAGGACCTCGTCCTCCAGCGTCGACTACGCACCGCCCACCTCGAATGGGAAGATGCCGAACGGGACGAGGCATACCTGTTGCAGAGAGGACGCCTTCACCAGTTTGCCGCCCTCACAGCAGACACCGACCTGGCGTTCACCGACGCCGAACGTGCCTTCCTGGAGGCGAGCACCGCCCAAGAGCGTGAGTTGACGGGGCGCCGTCGACGCCGCAACCGCATCATCGCGGCCGGCCTGATTTCGCTGGCCGCGATCGCATCGGTGTTCGGCATCATCGCCATGGGCCAGCGCAATCGGGCCAACGAACAGGCCGCGCTCGCCGAACAGCAGGCAGCGCTCGCCGTTCAGAACGCCCAACTCGCCGCCACGCAGACAGACCTGGCTTCGGAGCAGGCAGACCTGGCGCAGCAGAAGGAACAGCTCGCCGTTGGCGAGGCGGCGCGAGCCGAGACCGAAGAGCGAATTGCCACCGTACGCGGACTCGCGGCATCGGCGGTCGCGGGACTCGACATCGACTCGGAACTGAGCCTGCTCCTGGCAATCAAATCCGTTGAAGTCACCAAGGAGGCCGACGGAACCGTGCTTCGTGAGGCCGAAGAGGCCCTCCACCAGACGTTGACCGCCCACCGCCTCGTCTCGGTCACCAGCTCGGAGATGTGGGGACGGGATCTCGTCTTCTCGCCGGACGACAGCGTGCTCTACGTCGGCGGCTTCACAGAGAGCCAGATCGTCTCGGTCCCAGGAGGCAACATCGGCGCCTCGATGCCGGCCATCGCCGCCGTGGACGTCGCCGGTCCGAACGGCGAGTGGCTCGTCGTCGGCGGCTTCGGTGGACGGCTCGGAGTGTTTGATCGGGTGAGCCTGGAAGAGCTGTTCGTACTCGACGAGGGGTCAGGCGCCTGGCTCACAGACATCGACGTCTCGACAGACGGAAACGTTGCCGCGGTGGCAAGTCCCTACGAAGGAATGGCCTCCGTGTGGAATCTCTCGGATCGAACGCAGGTGGCGTCGTTCGATTTGGGTTGCGATCCGGGCGACTGCCCAAGATCGGTACTTCTGAGCGACGACGGCTCCACCTTGCTAGCCGGAGCCATCGCCTGGGACATCGCAACGGGAGATCGATCCGACGCGCCTGGCACCTTCGCCGGGCTGGGCGGATCGGTGGCGCTGCTCGACGCGCATCGAGCGGTCGTCGCCGACGAGTCGCTGATCCGCATCCTCGACCTCGATACCAACATCGTGACCAACACCTTGTACGGGCACCAGGCCCAGGTGCTGTCCGTCGACACGAGCAGCGACGGTGGGCTGATCGCTGCGGGTAGCCGCGACGGCGTGGCCCGTGTCTGGAAAGCCGACCAGGGCGGGATACGGTCGCTGCTCACCCTTCCGGGGCACGTCGGTCCAGTGTGGAAGGTGCAGTTCTCCCACGACGGTCGGTACCTGGCAACGATCAGCGGCTCGCAGGAATGGCCGCAGGATGTCGTGGTCACCTGGCCACGGCACTGGCAAGTGAGAATCTGGGACATCGGGTTTCCCGGCAGCCACGAATGGACAACGGTCGCGGCTCGACCATCACCCGTGTCCTTCGGAAACGATCCGAGTGGTGCGCTGGCCGTTGTCGGGCTTGACCCGGACCTCGGCGCCTCAATGTGGGACGCCACCACGGGCAGCCTAGTTCGGAGCTTCCCGCCACCGGTTCCCGGGGGGGAAGTCACAGCTGCAGCGATCTCTCCAGATGGAAAGCTCGTCGCGATCGCCGGTACGGCCGCCGACGGCGGCTGGTGTGCGGTCGCCGACGCCGCCGGCGGTGGGCCTGTCTATGAGGTGATGGCCCCCATGTCAGGTTTCGATCCCCACGATGTCGCCTTCAGCCCCGACGGTCACAAGCTGGCTCTCGCCGCCGGTTCATCCCTCCAGGTATGGGACACCGCCACGTGGGACTCCGTGCTCGCCTCACAGAACGAAGACGGTGCCCAGGCGTACGGGAGCGTATCGTTCAGCCCGGACAACACACTGCTGGCGACACAGGGCTTCGCTTCGGATGCGCCCGAGCCGGTAGCTGCCGTGTGGGACCTCGAGACGGCAGAGCAGCGGTCCATGCTCGGCCACTTCCCCGGAGCCGGATGGGGCGATGCCGTCTTCAGCCCGGACGGCCGTATGGTGGTCACCGCCGGCATTGCTCGCCCGATCATCTTCGAACCGTTCACCGGTCGCCAGCTCGGCACACTCGAAGGTCCGGCCGCCAATGCGATCGATGTCGCCTTCTCCCCCGACGGAAGCCTCATCGCCACCGCTGAAGGCGATGGGACGGTCCGTCTGTGGGACGCCACAACGGCGGAGGAACAGCTCGTGCTACGCGGCCACACCGAGCAGGTCGACGCGGTCGCCTTCAGTCCGGACGGAACACGTCTGGCGTCGGCGAGCAGCGACGGTGAGCTGCGGGTCTGGGCGCTGGACATCGACAACCTTCTCGAGCTGGCGCAATCCCGGGTGACCCGCGAACTCACCGACGCCGAATGCCGCCGCTACGTCGGAGTGGGATGCCCACCGCCGCCCGCCGTGGAGCGGCTCGTGCCTGCGCAATCGGAGGCTGCGGGCCCGATCGGGATCACCGAGGCGGCATGGGCCGCCGCACCGCCGGCGGGATCCTGGGGACAGCTCGACGCATCGGCGCCCGATGGCGACCCGCTCCTCTATGACACCGATGCTCAGACGCTGGTCGCAGTGAACCTCAACGGCCCCTACGTGTTCGATCCCAATACAGGTGTGTGGCACCAGGGTTCGGCGGCTCCGCCGGTGCCTGAGGACATCGCCGCCGAGATCGGGAATCCGGAGGCGAGCTGGGGAGGCGCCGCCTACCACCCTGAACTCGACAAGGTGGTCGTTGTCCGCACCGACGACGGCGCCACCCTGACCTATGACGTGGAGACCGACCAGTGGCAAGTGGCGGCCGGCGAGGGGCCATTCGCAACCCGCTACGGACTGGGGATGGTCTATGACACGGAGTCCGATGTGCTGGTCTCGTTCGGGGGCGCCGAGTGGGGCCGGATCGAGAACGGCAAACACCAGGGACTGGCCGACACGTGGATCTACGACTCCGACACCGACTCCTGGGTGGATCGCACCGCGACGGCATCACCACCGGGCAGGATCGGTCACGGCATCGTGTACGACTCGGCGGCGGACCGCATCATCGTCTTCGGTGGTTCCACCGGATTCGGCGTCGGCGAGGTCCTCGGCGACACCTGGGTGTACGACACGAACAAGAACACTTGGACGGAGATGAAGCCGGCCGTTTCGCCACCGGCCAGGGCCTACGCCGCCATGTGGTACGACCCGGTCGCCGACCTAACGTTCCTGTTCGGCGGGACCGAGGACACGGCGGCAACATCGCTCCCCTGGAAGGTGTTCGGCGCCGGCGAACTGTGGGCCTACGACTACGAGGCCAACACCTGGGCGCTGTATCGGACCGACGGTGGTCCCGGCTACTGGCTATACGGCTTTGCCGTGCTCGACCCGGACAGCGGTCACGCGGTGATCATCGGCGGCGACTGGTACGACATTGACCGCCGGTACCAGGGAGAGAACACCACCGTGTGGACGTTTCGGTTCGAGCAACCCTGACCGGCGAGGGCCAGTCCTGGGAGCATCCCGCCCCAGGTTTCCCTACCGCCCCCGATGCCACACCACCGCCACCTTTTCTCTACCCTTTTCCCCATGTCCCCGCCCGCGTAGCTCAGGGGATAGAGCAACTGCCTCCTAAGCAGTAG
>CBEVHI010000104.1:0-7427 GCA_965549635.1 uncultured bacterium
CGTGGCGCCCACTCGGGTGATTACGGAAGGCGGGCACGTCCGTGCCCTCGAGTGCGTCGAGATGCAATTGGGCGAGCCGGACTCGAGTGGTCGGCCCCGCCCCATCCCGATCGAGGGTTCCGAACACGAGCGTCCGTTCGACACCGTGATCATCTCGATCAGCCAGCAACCCGACCAGCATTGGTACGGTGACGGTTCATCAACTCGCGCGCCGATGACCTTCACGAGGTGGGATACCTTCGAGGTCGACCCCGACTCCCTCCAGACGAGTGTGTCCGGAGTATTCGCAGGCGGTGACGCCGTCATGGGGCCTGCAACCATTGTCGAAGCGATGGGGCAGGGCCGTCGAGCGGCAGAATCCATCGACAAGTACTTGCGCGCCAGGCCACTCGAAGGCTTCACCACCCACATGCCTCCGCCCGATCCCTCTCACGGATTTGAGAAGCGCCCGTACGCCCAGTCTCCCGAGTACGACGACATGCCCAAGACTCCCAGAGCTTTGATGCCGAAGCGGGACGCCGGGGAGAGAATCGCCGATTACGGAGAGGTCGATCGCGGACTGTGGGAGGAAGCAGCCATCCGGGAGGCACAACGCTGCCTGCACTGCGGTGCGTGCGTTGCGTGCCACGCGTGCGAGGAGATCTGCCCGCCGAAGGCAGTTCGTCTGGACAGCCACGACACGATCACGGAACTCGAGGTGGGTCAAATCCTCGTCGCCACCGGCTACCAGGCATTCGATGCGAGACAGATGACCCAATACGGGTACGGGCGCTACGACAACGTCGTCACGAGCCTCGAGTTCGAGCGCATGCTCAACTCGACCGGTCCCACAGGCGGCAAGGTGCTCTGCAAGAACGGGGAGCCACCGCGCGCCGTCGGCATCGTGCATTGCGTCGGATCCCGGGACGAACACCATCACCGCTACTGCTCCAGGGTGTGCTGCATGTACGCCTTGAAGTTCGCCCACCTGGTCAAGGAGAGAACCGACGCCGACGTCTACCAGTTCTACATCGACATGCGCTCGTTCGGCAAGGGCTACGAGGAGTTCTACAGCAGGGTTCTCCACGAGGGAACGACTGCGATTCGAGGCAAGGTCGCCGAGGTCGTACCAGCGCTCAGTGCGAACGGTCACGGCGGCTTCCTCGTGGTGCGGGTCGAGGACACGCTCATCGGCAAGTTCCGTGAGATCCCGGTCGACATGGTGGTCCTCTGCAACGCCATTGAACCGCAGTCAGACGTCGATGACGTCGCCCGTGTCTTCTCGTTGAATCGCAGTCCTGACGGGTTCTTCATGGAGCGCCATCCCAAGCTGGATCCTGTGGGTACCACCACCGATGGTGTCTATCTCGCCGGCTGCAGCCAGGGACCGAAGGACATCCCCGACACGGTGGCGCAAGCTCAGGCGGCCGCAGCCAACATCCTCGCGTCGATCGCCAAAGGCCGGGTGATCATCGAGCCGGTGCGGGCGACGGTCAACGAGAAACTCTGTGGCGGGTGCAAGACATGTGTCGGTCTGTGCCCGTACACCGCAATCACGTTCGACGATGAGCGAAAGGTCGCGGTCGTCAACGACGCCCTCTGCAAAGGGTGTGGCACCTGCGTGGCGGCCTGCCCGGCCTCCGCCATCACGGGAGCGGGCTTCACGGACGATCAGATTCTGGCGGAACTCGAAGGCGTCTTGGCGCCGATCGGCTGAAGAGGTGATATCGAATGGTGATAGCAGCAGAAACCGAGGCCGATGCGTCGGTGGAACAGGCGTGGAACCCAAGGATCGTCGCGTTCCTCTGCAACTGGTGTAGCTACACAGGGGCCGACCTCGCCGGCATCTCACGGATCCAGTGGGATCCCGCGGTCAGCATCATCCGCATCATGTGCTCGGGTCGAATGGACCCGACGTTCGTCGTGAAGGCATTCCAGCTCGGCGCGGACGGGGTGATCATCTCGGGTTGCCACCCCGGAGACTGCCACTACCAGGAAGGGAACTACAAGGCACTCCGCAGAGTGCACCTACTCAAACGCCTTGTCACCGGCTTCGGCATCGACCCCGAACGGGTCAAGCTCGTCTGGGTGTCCGCCAGCGAAGGCGACCGTTGGGCCGAAACGGCCAACGCAATGGCGGAAGAGATCAGGAATCTCGGACCCCTGAGGTTGGAATCATGAGACCGAAACTTGCTCTCTACTGGGCTTCCTCGTGCGGAGGATGCGAGATCGCCGTGCTGGACATCCAGGACAAGATCCTCGACGTCGACGCCTTCTTCGATGTTGTCTTCTGGCCGGTGGCAGTGGACTTCAAGGTCAAGGACATCGAGGCAATGGAGGATGGCGAGATCGATGTCTGTCTCTTCAACGGCGCCATCCGCAACTCGGAGAACCGAGAGATGGCCCAGCTGCTGCGTGCCAAGTCGAAGGTCATGGTCGCATTTGGCTCATGCGCCTATGAAGGATGTATCCCCGCGCTCTCGAACACCACGACTCGAGAAGCGACGCTCAGCTGGATCTTCGATGAGTCGCCGTCGACGGTGAACCCGGAAGGCCTGCGGCCACAGACCGAGACCGAGACCCCGTTCGGCACGCTCAAGCTTCCCGACTTCTGGGAGACGGTGCGATCGCTCGATCAGGTGGTCGATGTCGACTACTACGTCCCCGGCTGTCCCCCGCAGGCACACCAGATCTGGGGAGTGCTCGAAGCGGTCATGAACATCCTGGAGAACGGGCTGCCTCTCCCCCCGAAAGGGACGCTTCTCGGCGCTGGTGATCGCACCTGCTGTGACGAATGCCCGAGGGAGCGGAAAGAGAAGAAGATCAAAGGGTTCGTGCGCATCCACGAGGTCATCCCTGACCCTGACGTCTGCCTTCTCGACCAGGGCATCCTGTGCATGGGCCCGGCGACTCGAAGTGGCTGCGGTGCCCTCTGCGTTTCCGCCGGCATGCCGTGCCGGGGATGCTACGGCCCGCCCCCGAACTCGAAGGATCAGGGAACGAAGATGATCTCTGCCTTGGCGTCGGTGATCGACTCACGAGACCCCGAGGAGATCGAGCGCATCCTGGACGGCATCGTGGATCCGATCGGGACGTTCTACCGGTTCTCGATGGCGAAGGCGACGCTCGGGCGGGTATCGACAGATGGACCAGCATCAGCGGAGGCACGGGCATGAGACGCATCCAGATCGATCCGATCACCCGGCTGGAAGGCCATGGCAAGATCGACATCTTCCTCGACGAAGAGGGCGAAGTGGCAGAGTGCTACTTCATCGTTCCGGAGCTTCGCGGCTTCGAGGCGTTCTGTGTCGGCCGTCCGGTGGAAGAGATGCCGCGCATCACATCGAGGATCTGCGGCGTGTGCAGCGAAGCACACCATATGGCCGCAGCCAAGGCATGTGACGACGTCTACCACGTCGAGATCCCGTCGGCGGCGAAGAAACTGCGGGAGCTCATGTACTCCGCATTCTTTACCGGTGACCACGCGACCCACTTCTACATCCTGGGCGGACCGGATTTCGTGATGGGCCCTGACGCTCCACCGGCGGAGCGGAACATCCTCGGAATGATCCACAAGCTCGGGATCGACACCGGGAAGGTTGTGATCGGAGCGCGCGCCGCGGCACACGACATCGTGAAGATTCTCGGCGGCAAGACGATCCACATGGTGACCTCACTACCAGGTGGTGTTTCCAAGGGTCTGACCTCCGAGGAGCGAGACAGCATCGTGGAACGAGCCGAGCAGTTGCTCGAGTTCGGCAAGTTCACCCTCAAGATCCTCGATGACGTCGTGCTCGCCAACAAGGAGTACCTCGACCTGATCCTGTCCGACGCGTATACGCATCGGTTCCACTCCATGGGGACGGTCGACGACAACAACCACGTCAACTTCTACGACGGGATGATCAGGGTCGTCGACACCGACGGCGCCGAGATCGTCAAGTACCACCCACGCGACTACCTCGAGCACATCGCCGAACACGTCGAGCCGTGGAGCTATCTGAAGTTCCCGTTTCTCAAATCTCGAGGATGGCAGGGCTTCGTCGACGGGTTCGAGAGCGGCCTGTATCGAGCCACACCACTGTCACGACTCAACGCTGCGGAAGGCATGGCAACACCTCTGGCACAAGCCGAGTACGAACGGTTCTACGAGACCTTGACCGGCGATGCGAGCGGCAAGACACCTGTCCACCAGACGCTCGCCACCCACTGGGCGCGAGTCGTCGAACTCGTCTACGCCGCAGAACGGACCATACAGCTCGCCACCGACGAGGAGATCACCAGCCCCAACATTCGGACAGTTCCCACCGAGACACCGACGGAAGGCATCGGCTCGGTGGAGGCACCCCGTGGAACACTGACCCACCACTACATCACCGACGAGCGAGGCATCCTCCAGAAGGTCAACCTGGTCGTTGGCACCACCAACAACCATGGTCCGATCAGCATGTCGATCAAGAAGGCGGCGCAGGGACTGATCCACAAGGGCGTGGAGGTCACCGAAGGCACCCTCAACATGATCGAGATGGCGTTCCGGGCATACGACCCATGCTTCTCATGTGCGACACACACACTGCCGGGACAGATGCCACTCACGGTGCGAGTCCGTGACGTCGATGGGACGGTCCTGTCAGAGGGGAGTCAGGGCTAGTGCACGATCTGGCCGCTGCCGGCGACATCGTCGACGCTGCCCTGCGCGTTGCGTCCGAGAATGGTGGCGTGCGACTTCGCCGAATTCACCTGGTGCTCGGAGCAAAGAGCCACATTGATCCGGATTCTCTTCGAGCAGCGTTCGAGATCGTTGCATCCACGACCGAAGCGGCCGGCGTGGAGCTCGAGATCGAGAAGCCGCCGGCCCATTGCCGGTGCAGGGTGTGCGGACGCACCTTCGACAGCCCCCGGTGGCCGACGCGGTGCACGTGTGAGTCGTTGGAGGTCTTCTCGGAGGACTCGGCCGACCTGGCCATCACCGCCATCGATGTCGACGAGGCTTTGCCGGTAGCCGAGGCGGACTGCCAACCCAGTTAGGCTCGAACAGAGGAGTTGAAGGCATGTGTCTCGGCGTCCCAGGTCAAGTAGTCGAGGTCATCCCCGACGAGAAGGGCATGACCATGGGCACGGTGAGCTTCGCTGGGATCAAGAAGAACGTCTGCCTTGCCTACGTGCCCGACGTTGAGGTCGGAGACTACGTGATCGTGCACGTCGGGTTTGCCATCAGCACACTCGACGAAGAGGAAGCACATGAGGTCTTCCGCTTCCTCGAGCAGATGGAGGATCTGGCTGAGCTCGAGATCCCCGAGATCGGGCTGTGAAGTACGTCGACGAGTACCGCAGGGAGGATGACGCCCATCGTCTCTTCCAAGCAATCAGAGATGTCACGACCCGTCCGTGGACAATCATGGAGATCTGCGGCGGCCAGACACACACGCTGATCAAGTTCGGCATCGACCACATGCTCCCCAACGAGATCACGCTCGTCCACGGACCCGGCTGTCCTGTGTGCGTCACTCCGCTGGAGATGATCGACAAGGCAATCGCCATTGCTCGGCGCCCAGAGGTCATCTTCACATCCTTCGGCGACATGCTGCGCGTACCGGGATCCGACACCGACCTCCTTGCTGTCAAGGCAGAAGGCAGTGACGTCCGCATGGTCTACTCTCCGTTGGACGCCGTGAAACTGGCGCAACGCAACCCGGATCGGGAGGTGGTCTTCTTCGCCGTAGGTTTCGAGACGACCGCCCCCGCCAACGCCATGGCCGTCCGACAGGCTGCCGCGCTCGGACTGACCAACTTCTCGATCATCTCCTCCCATGTCCTCGTCCCGCCGGCGATGGAGGCGATCCTCGGATCTCCAGACAATCGCGTGCAGGGGTTTCTCGCCGCAGGACACGTCTGTGCCGTCATGGGTTATTGGGAGTACGAGCCGATTGCGGATCGCTACCAGACCCCCATCGTCGTGACGGGGTTCGAACCGCTCGACCTCCTCCATGGCATCTACATGGCTGTGAAGATGCTCGAAGCGGGTCGTGTGGGCGTCGAGAACCAGTACGCGAGAGCCGTCGTGCGAGACGGCAACGTCCCCGCACAGGCGATGCTGAAGGATGTGTTCCGGACTTGCGATCGACCGTGGCGCGGTATCGGGACGATCCCACAGAGCGGATTCAACCTGCGTCCCGAGTATGCGGCATTCGACGCCACGCTCAGATTCGACGTGACGACCCTCACGACCACCGAGTCCGAGATCTGCATTGCAGGGGAGATCATGCGCGGGCTTCGCAAGCCGAACGATTGCCCGGTATTCGGTACCGAATGCACTCCCGAGCACCCTGTGGGTGCGCCAATGGTCTCGTCCGAGGGCGCCTGTGCCGCCTACTACCAGTACGGGAGGTTGTGACCGTGGACATCTCTGGACTCGGCGCCTGTCCGATCCCGATCAGCGACTACCCCAATGTGCTCCTCGCGCATGGCGGTGGGGGATCACTCTCGCAGATGCTCATCGAGCGAATGTTCGTCGAGGCGTTCGGCAACCCGACCCTCAACCGACTCCACGACGGCGCCATACTCCCGATGGAGGCAGGCGAAACCGCCATCTCTACCGACTCTTTCGTGATCAGCCCGCTCTTCTTCCCGGGAGGCGACATCGGCTCGCTCGCCGTCCACGGCACCGTCAACGACGTCGCCATGTGCGGTGCGATCCCCCGGGTCCTCACCGTCGCCTTCATCCTCGAGGAAGGCCTCCCCATGGAAGACTTGTGGAGGATCGTCTCTTCGATGAAGAAGGCGGCCGACCACGCCGGCGTGACGATCGTGACCGGCGATACGAAGGTCGTCGATCGTGGCAAGGGCGACGGCATCTACATCAACACGACCGGGATCGGTACGGTCCCGGAAGGGATCGAGATCTCCCCTCAGCGAGCCGAACCGGGCGACGTGGTGGTGATCTCCGGCCGCATCGCCGAGCACGGCATCGCCATCATGTCGGTGCGTGAAGGCCTCGAGTTCGAGACCCAGATCGAGAGCGATTCGGCCGCTCTGAACGGTATGGTGGAAGCCATCCTGTCGGTCGCCGGACCGGACGTCCACGTCCTGCGGGACCCAACCCGGGGTGGGCTGGCGAGTGCCACCAACGAGATCGCCGCGAGCGCCGGCGTTGGTATCCGGCTCGTCGAGTCGGCGGTCCCCATGCTCGACGAGGTCCGGGGGGCTTGCGAGATCCTCGGCTTCGACCCGCTGTATGTGGCCAACGAAGGCAAGCTCATCGCCATCGTCGCACCCGGAGTCGCGAATGCGGTACTCGCGACAATGCGGGCCCACCCGCTCGGGCTGGACGCGGCGATCATCGGGGAGATCGTGGCCGACCATCCCGGACGTGTCTTCCTTCGGAGCAGCGTCGGCGGGAATCGTGTCGTTGCCATGATGAGCGGGGAACAACTGCCCAGAATCTGCTG
>CBEVHI010000105.1:0-7407 GCA_965549635.1 uncultured bacterium
GGGCCTTGCACGGCGCTAGCGTGCCTGTCATGCGGGGTTTGACGCTCGACGGGGTGAAGAAGATCACTCTTCGCGACGACCTGCCCGAGCCGACCCTTCAATCCGACACCGACGCGATCGTGCGCGTGCGGAGAGCCGGTCTGTGCGGATCCGATCTGCACCCCTACCTGGGTCGGGAGGCTGTGCGATTCGGGGTCGTCCCGGGACACGAGGTCGTCGGCGATGTGGTGGCGACCGGTGCAGCGGTCAGACGATTCTCGGTGGGGCAGCGTGTGATCGTCCCGTTTACGACGAGTTGCGGGGAGTGTGACCGTTGCCTGAGCGGGCTGAGCGCCCGATGCGTTCGCGGTGAGCTGTTCGGATACGGCGACCCGACCGACGCGTCGAAGCCTGCGCTACAGGGCGGCCAGGCGGAGTTCGTGAGGGTGCCCCTCGCCGAGGGGACCCTCGTCGCTGTCCCAGAGGGGATCTCTGATGAGGTCGCCGTGCTGCTCTCCGACAACTTCCCGACCGGATGGCGCGCGGCGCGACGGGCAGCGGTTCGGCCGGGAAGAGGCGCGGCGATCGTGGGTCTGGGATCGGTTGGCCTGAGCGCGGTAGCTGCGGCGACAACGATGGGAGCCGATCCGGTGCTGGCTATCGATCCGGTAGAGGATCGCAGGGCGCGGGCAGACCGGCTGGGGGCACATCCTGCCTCCCCCGACGTTGCCGAGGCCCTGACGGCGGACCTCAGCGAAGGAGGGTTCGGCTCGGTGATCGAGGCGGCCGGCGCTCTCCCGGCGCAAGGGCTGGCGTTTCGAATCTTGCGCCCGGGAGGAACGCTGTCGGTGATTGCTGTGCAAACGGCCGACAGGTTCGCGTTCACACCGGTGGAGGCCTACGACCGCAACGCCACGATTCGTGCTGGGCGGGTTCCGGTGCGGTCGGTCTTGGACCGGTTGCTCCCGCTGGTGGAGAGCGGCAGGGTCACGGTGCCGGCCGATGTGGTCGTGACTCACCCGGCAGTGCCGATCGAGCAGGGCCCCGAGATGTACCGGCGGTTCGCCGCCCGTGAGCCGGGCATGGTGAAGGTGCTCTTCTCGTTCGCGTGACGCTGCTGGTCAGGGCCCGCTGACGCTGCTTGCAGGGTTCTCTCCGGTCCCGAGATACGAGTGCCAGATCAGCAACGCTGCAGCCGATCGCCGAGGCCGCCACGCACTTGCGATCTCTCGCAGCTCATCGGTGGATGGCCGCTGTCTGGAGCCGGTGAGCTTCTGCCACTCGACCTGGAGGGCGAGATCTCCGGCGGGGAACACATCTCGCCGTCCGAGCGCCCAAAGCAGGTAGTTCTCAGCCGTCCAAGAGCCGATCCCTCGCAGTGCGGTCAGGCGGCGAACGACCTCCCCGTCGGCGAGACCTCCGAGCGTGTCGGGATCGAACGAGCCATCCAGGATGGCCGTGGCGAGCTCTCTCCCGTATCCGGCCTTCTGACGACTGAACCCGCATGACGCCATGTCCTCGTCGCCGAGTTGGAGAAAGGCCCGTGGTTCGATCGGGTTGATCGTGCGTTGAAGCCGGGAGAACATGGTCCGGGCTGCAGTCGTCGATACCTGTTGTTCAAGGATGAGTTGCAACAGCGTCGGGAAACCCTCTGGCCGGAGCGTGATCGATATCTCACCGGCGTTTCCTGCTGCGAGGGCGAACATCTTGTGGGTTCGCGCCAGGTAGGCGATGTCGCTGTGGAGAGCTGCCGCCGTCGCCACGATGTCTAGGCGAGGCGTTTGCGCTCGCTGGCCGCCATGACCCGCTTGCGCACCCGGATGTGCTTTGGGGTGACCTCGACGAGTTCATCGTCGGCAATCCACTCGATCGCCGCCTCGAGTGTGAGCCGGCGTGGAGGCTTCAGCTTGATGGCTTCGTCGGCGGCGTGGGTGCGGATGTTGGTCAGTTGCTTCGGTTTGGTGGGATTGCAGGGCATGTCGGCAGGTCGGGAGTTCTCTCCGATGACCATCCCCTCGTAGACTTGTTCCGCCGATCCGATGAACAGCTCGCCCCGCTTCTGGAGGTTGTCCAGCGCGTACCCGGTCGATGCGCCGATCCGGTCCGAGATCATCGCCCCACCCTGACGGGTCGGGAGTTCGCCGGCCCACGGTGCCCATCCCGCATGCTGCTGATGGACCAGTGCCGTACCTCGGGTGGCGGTCATGAGCAGCGAACGCAGGCCGATGAGACCGCGCGACGGTGCGGTGATCGTGACGATGGTCCTTCCGGTCTCGCCCGGCTCGAGGCCTACGATCGTTCCCTTCCGAGGAGCGACCGCCTGAGTGACGGTCCCGACGTGTTCGTCCGGCACGTCGATGACGGCCGTTTCGATCGGCTCGTGCTTCACGCCGTCGATGTCGCGAACGATGACTTCCGGTCGGCTCACCTGGAGTTCGAAGCCTTCGCGACGCATCGACTCGATCAGGACGGCCAGCTGCAGCTCGCCGCGTCCGGCGACCTCGATGACCTCTGGGGATGATGTGTCTCCGATGCGGATCGACACGTTCCCGAGGACCTCTCTCTCGAGACGGTCGCGGATCTGCCGGGAGGTGAGGAGGTTGCCGTCGCGTCCGGCGAGGGGAGACGTGTTGACACCGAACGTCATGCGCAAGACCGGTTCGTCCACTTTCAGGCGGGGCAGCGGTTCGGGGTCGAGAGCATCTGCGAGCGTGTCCCCGATCTCGACCTCGGGGAATCCGGCGACGACGAACAGGTCGCCGGCGACTCGTTCGGGGACGTCGACCCGGCCGAGTCCTTCGAATCCCATCAGTTGGGCGAGTTTGCGGCGCAGCGGCGGGCCGTCGGCGCGACAGAGGGCGACCTGCTCACCGGCGCGCAGCGTGCCTTGAACGACCCTTCCGATGGCGAGCCTTCCCAAGTAGTCGCTGGCATCGAGGTTCGTAACCAGGGCCTGCAGCGGGGCGACGGGATCTCCCGAGGCGGGGGGGATCGTCTCGACGACGGCGTCGAGGAGCGGCGAGAGGTCGGCGTCCTCGTCCGGCATTCCGATTCCGGTCATCGCTCGTCCGAAGCGGGCAATCGACGAGATGATGGGGAACTCGATGTGTTGATCGGAGGCGTCGAGGTCGAAGAACAGCTCGTACACCTCGTCGACGACTTCGTTGGTCCTGGCGTCGGCCCGATCGACCTTGTTGATCACCACGACGGCGGGGAGGTGCAGAGCGAGGGCCTTGGAGAGCACGTACCGGGTCTGGGGCATCGGTCCCTCTGCAGCATCGACGAGGAGCAGGACCCCATCGACGAGAGCCAGGGCCCGTTCTACCTCGCCGCCGAAATCGGCGTGTCCGGGGGTGTCGACGAGGTTGATGCGAGTGCCCTTCCACTCGATCGACGCTGCCTTGGCGAGGATGGTGATGCCGCGTTCACGCTCCTGATCGTTGGAGTCCATGACCCGATCGACGCGCGCCTGATGCGAGGCGAAGACACCGGTGGCAGACAGCATCGCATCGACCAGGGTGGTCTTGCCATGGTCGACGTGCGCGATCAACGCCACATTGCGGAAGGGGGAACCCGACATGAGATCTAGCGCCCCACGTCACAAGTCATGTACAGAATTTCACCGGCCATCGACGCCCCTGGCTGTGTCCTCGTCCTTGACGCACCGCTGCGGGTGCGCCTTCGTCCTGCGTCCTGGCCAGATGACGCCGACTGGCTCGGAGAAATCAGCACGAACTCATGACGCAGGACGCTGGATGGTAACGGATGTGGGGGTGTGCGAAGTCGGAGACCGTGGGAAACGCCCGGTACTGTGCATCGTGGAGGTGAGAGTGGCAGAGGCGATGAGGGTTCGGCTGTACGGATATCGGTGGGTCGTCCTTGGGGTGTTTGCCCTCCTGAACGCCCTGGTGCAGATGAACTGGATCACGTTCGCTGCCGTCACCGGCGATGCAGCCACCTTCTACGGTGTCTCCGAACTGCAGATCGGCTTGCTCTCGATGGTGTTCATGATCGTGTTCATCGTCATGTCGATTCCTGCCTCCTACATCATCGACACCTACGGCATTCGGATAGGAGTCGGGATCGGCGCCGCCCTCACCGGCGTGTTCGGGCTGACGAGGGGGATCTGGGCATCCGACTACACGCTGGTCCTGGTGTCGCAGATCGGACTGGCGCTCGGTCAGCCGTTCGTGATGAACGCCATCACCAAGGTGGGGGCACGATGGTTTCCGGTCACCGAACGTGCCACCGCTGCAGCCGTGCCTTCGCTCGCTCAGTTCATCGGGATCATCGTGGCGATGGCGGCGACTCCGTTCCTCCTGTCGAGCATGGAGATGTCGGGAATGCTGATGGGATACGGTGTCGCATCGCTTGCAGGCGCCGTCGTCACCGTTGCTCTGCTCCGTGAACGCCCCCCAACTCCGCCGAGTGAGATCGACCAGGATGAGCGGTTCAAGGTCTTCGAGGGGCTGCGTCACATCTTCAAACAGCGGGACATGTTGATCCTGCTCCTGCTCTTCTTCGTGGGACTGGGGATGTTCAACGCGATCTCCACCTGGATCGAACAGATCGTGGACCCCCGCGGGTTCGGCCCAGAGGAGGCCGGGGTCATCGGCGCGGTCATGGTGATCGGCGGGATTCTCGGTGCCGGGATTCTGCCCGTCTTGTCGGACCGGTCGAGGCGACGCAAGCCGTTCCTCGTCGTTGCCGTAGCGGGTATGGCCCCGGGCCTGGTCGGTCTGGCATTCGCCGACACCTACGCGCTGCTGCTCGTTTCGAGTTTCGTGTTCGGGTTCTTCCTGATGAGCGCCTACCCGATCGGCTTCCAGTACAGCGCCGAGATCAGCTACCCGGCTCCCGAGTCGACGTCACAGGGCATCATCGTGATGGCCGGCCAGGTTTCGGGCATCCTGTTCATCCTGGGGATGGATGCGTTCAAGTCGGCCGCGACCGGATCGATGGCAGTGTCGATGGTGGTGTTCATCGCCCTGACCGTGATCGTGATCGCCCTGACGGCGTTTCTGGACGAGTCTTCAATGATTCGAGCGGAGGCGGCGGCCGAGGCCGAGTGATCTCACAGTCGGTAGGGTCACTGCGATGAGAGTCCTCGTGACAGGAGCGACCGGATACATCGGCGGACGTCTGGTGCCGCGCCTGCTCGAACGAGGATTCGATGTTCGCTGCATGACCCGCGATCCCGACCGACTCACCCTGGACCCCTGGCGGGACCAGGTCGAAGTCGTCGCAGCCGACGTCATGCAGCCGGAGACACTTCGGGATGCGCTGTCGGACTGCAACGCCGCGTACTACCTGATCCATGGCTTGGAGACTTCGAAGCACTTCGCCGAACGGGACCGGACGGCCGCCGAGAACTTTCGGAATGCTGCTGATCGGGCGGGGCTCGAACGGATCATCTACCTTGGCGGTCTCGGATCGGACGAGGAGGTCCTCTCTCCGCATCTCAAGAGCCGACACGAGGTGGGGAAGGTCCTGGCCTCGGGGTCGACACCGGTCACCGAACTGAGGGCAGCAGTGATCATCGGATCGGGATCGATGTCGTTCGAGATGATCCGCCATCTCACCGAGGTCCTGCCCATCATGATGCGTCCAAAGTGGGTCCGGACGCGATGCCAGCCGATCGCGGTGCGCAACGTGCTGGAGATCCTGATGGATGCGCTGGACTTCGTGGAAACGGGCAGCAGGGTCTACGAGATCGGCGGTCCGGACGTGCTCACCTACGAGGAGATGATGCAGGTATACGCCGAGGTCGCCGGTCTGAGCCGGCGCAGGGTGCTTCCTCTGCCGTTCTTCAGCTCCCTCCTGTCGACGTTCTTCGTGGGTCTGGTGACCCCGCTTCCCGTCGGGACCGCCCGGCCGCTGATACAGAGCCTCTCCAATGATGTGGTGGTCACTCGCGAGACTCCGCCCGGCTACGAGCCGTCTGATCTGATCACCTACCGGGAGGCGGTCTGGCGCGCCATGGCCCGGATCCTGCAGTTCGAGGTAGCGACCCGCTGGACGGATGCGCTGGCGATGCCGGAGAAGCCCCATCCCGGCGACCCGACCTGGTCCGGGGCGACGATGGAGCTGGATCGGCGCACCGCGGTCGCAAAGGCCTCGGCGGATGATGTGTTCTGGGCCGTGACCAGGATCGGCGGGGACGTCGGCTACTACACGATGAACTGGGCGTGGCGCCTTCGCGGACTGTTCGACCGGATCATCGGGGGCGTGGGTTTGCGTCGGGGCCGCCGACATCCCGAAGAGCTGCGCCCCGGGGAAGCGCTGGACTTCTTTCGCGTCGCCGCGATCGATCCGAAGCAGCACCACTTGCTCCTTCGCGCCGAGATGAAAGTGCCGGGAACCGCCTGGTTGGAGTGGACCGTGGAACCCGATGGCCACGGTTCGCAGCTCACCCAGATCGCCCGGTTCGTCCCCAGGGGGGTTGCCGGACGGCTGTACTGGTGGGCGATGCTGCCGTTCCATGCGCCGATCTTCCGCCGGATGGCGCGTCGTATCACTCGCATCGCCGAGAAGCGGCGTTTCCTCGAGGTCCGCTCCTAGTACCAGCGAACCCAGGGCTCGGGAGTACCCCTACGGTACCTGCGAACCCAGGGCTCGGGAGTACCCCTACGGTATCTACGAGCCCTGGGTTGGGGAGTACCCCTACGGTATCTACGAGCCCTGGGTTGGGGAGTACCCCTACGGTATCTACGAGCCCTGGGTTGGGATGATTTGGCGATCTCAGTGCGTTGTGCCCGGTGGACGAAGGAGTTGAGATGGGAGTCGGCAGCATTTTGCGTGGAGCAGTCGCAGGAGCGGTGGGAACGCTGGCCATGGACCTCGTGTGGTACTCGCGCTACCGGCGTGGCGGTGGAGCAGATCGGTTCCCTGATTGGGAGTTCTCGGTCGGTACGGAGAGCTACGAGCAGGCCGCTGCCCCCGCCCAGGTTGGCAAGCGGATCGTCGAAGGAGTGACCGGTAGAGAGTTGCCTGACAGCACCGCCGCGTTCATGAACAACGTGGTTCACTGGGCGACCGGGGCAGGGTGGGGAAAGCTCCACGGCCTGCTGGCAGGGTCTGCGGCTGCACCCCGCGTCGCGTATGGTGTCGTGACAGGGTCGGTGGCGTGGGCGACCAGCTACGCAGCGCTGGCGCCGATGGGCCTCTACAAGCCGATGTGGGAGTACGACGCCGCCACGCTGTGGAAGGACCTCAGTGCCCACCTCGTCTACGGGCTCGCCACGGCGGCGACCTTCAAGGTGCTGTCGCGGAATTGAGCTCGCCTACGTGATCCCCAGTGGCAGCTCCTTGACGCCACGGAAGATGAGGCTGGGGGTGCGCACGGGCGTGCCGTCGAGCAGTTGGAGGGTCTCCACCCTGCGGGCGAAGTGTGAGAAGGCGACGTCGAGTTCGACCATGGCGAGCGGT
>CBEVHI010000106.1:0-7407 GCA_965549635.1 uncultured bacterium
GGCACACCAGGCAACCCCCTCTTGCTGGTAGCTGGAAGCTGGAAGCTGGAAGCTGAGATCAGCCAACAAAGCGTTCCACGACAGGGGCACACCAGGCAACCCCCTCTTGCTGGTAGCTGGAAGCTGGAAGCTGGAAGCTGGAAGCTGAGATCAGCCAGCAAACCGTTCCCCAGCAAGAGCACGTCGAGCGAACCTTCTGGCTGTCAGCTGAGATCAGCCAACAAAGCGTTCCCTGGCAACAGGACGCCAGGCAACCTTCTTGCTGGAAGCTGGAAGCTGGAAGCTGGTAGCTACCTAGACCATCTCCACGATCACCCCGACTCGCTCCAACAGGGCAGCCGGCTCCACGCCCACCGCGCTCGGCAGGAGCTGGTCGGCGACGGTGCGGTCTCCGATGACCGCCTCCACAGGCTCGTCGAGCAGCAGCTCTCCTGATGGGCGCAGCAGCACGACGTCAGGAAGCTCTTGTCCCTCGTTGGCCTTGGTGACCATGACTACGTCCCCGTCGGACAGTTGGAGCAGTGAGCCTGGCGGATACACCCCGACCATCTCGATGAAGGCTCGGGCGAAGTCCGGATCGTAGAGCGAGCCGGCACCAGTGAGGATGACGTGCAGAGCACGGTTGGGCGTCTCGGCTCTGCGATAGGAACGCCGGGTGGTGATCGCGTCGTAGGTGTCGGAAGCGGCGACCAGACGACTGTAGAAGTGCAGGTCTCTATGGGTCTTGCCCGCCGGTGGATAGCCGAGTCCGTCGAAGCGAGCATGGTGTTCGAACGCCACCGTCGCGGCGATCTCCTGATACGGGGCAGCGGCCGCCAGGATGGCCGACGCCCCCTCCTGTGGATGCAGCTTTATCTGGCGCCACTGAGCCGCGTCAAGCCGTCCCGGGAACTGCAGGATGGAGGGGGCGACCCGGATCTTGCCGATGTCGTGCAAGAGCGCGCCCATCGCCAGGCCGGTCATCTGCTCGGGAGGGAGGCCGATGAGTCGCCCAAGAGCGATCGAGAGGATGCACACGTTGATCGAATGGAAGAACGTGTATTCGTCGTGGCTCTTCATCGTCGACAGCAGCAGCGAAGCCGCCGGCTGTGAGATGGTCTGTTCGACGAGCTGCTCCACGGCCCATGCCGCGCCGGAAAGGTCGAACTGCTCATCCCGCTCGATGGCGGCCGCCATCCCGCGCAGCACGTCGAGTGAACGGGAATACGACCTGCGGACACCCGCGGTGCTTTCGGACTCCAGGTCCGCTCTCGTGTAGGGCGACTCGTTGAGACGCACGGTTGCCTCGGCGGGAACGTCTCCGCTCAGTCCGGCGATGAAGGCGCCCAGGTCGGCAACGTCTGCTCCCGCGATCGGTGAGTTGAGGGTGATCGCCTCGATGCCACGGGACTGAAGTGTGCGCAGCAAGCCACTGAGTTCCAGCGAGGCGTGCGGCAGCAGTGTTCTGCCCAGGTAGATGGAGTCCCCCAGCAGTGTCAAGACCGCTTCACCGCTCTCGCGCAGCGCGAGCAGCTCGGTGGCCGAGGTGGCATCCTCGAGCGCTTCCCCTGTCGAGGGGTGGCCAGTCGGATACAGACTCATCTGTCGGGCCAACGCCTGGATCGTCCGAAGTGTCGCTCTGGCCGCCTGCTCTCTGATCATCCGCGGGCCTCCAGGGCCTGTCTCGCAGCCGACCGCAGCGCCCTTCCTCTGCCGGTCAGAACGAACTTTCGTTGCGCAGTCGCTCGGAGAACTTCCTCGGATCTGGGGCCGCCGCGTTCGCCCAGATGTCGGATGATCTGCTCCTTCTCAGTCGCGGACAATCGGCCACTCAGCCCTTCGATGAGGTGCGACTCGGCGTCTTGGCCTTCCCTTGCCGCCAGCAAGCCGACCGCCGCCCGGCGTACCACTTCGTGGTCGTCGTGCAGGGCGTTGCCGAGGAAGTCGATCGCGTTTGGATCGATCGAGTTGAGTGCTCTCAGCGCCTCCACCCGCACGCGGTGATCCCCATGCGTCAGCAGTCGGGTCAGCTCCGGTAGGGCTTCGACGTTGCCGGCCGTCCGAAGCACCGTGGCCAGGTTCCTCACGACATACCAGCGGTCGTCATGCAGGGCGTCCAGGATCGGCTCTGGTTTCTGCCGACCGGCAGCACCGAGGATCTCGATGAGGGCTCTGCGACGGGATCGGTCCTCTTCTTCGGCAAGAAGGCTGAGCAGGATGCTCATCTTCATCGCACCCAGATGCGCAACGAGGCGCTTGGCGGAGCCCGAGCCGGCGCCGGCGACCTCTCCAACGAGGGCCTCCATCACCTCCTGCGTGCAGGCCAGCTCCAGAGCCTCTTCAACCTCTCGTTGCCGCTCCAACGGGTAGGTGGGATGGTCAACGACACTGCGCAACCAGAGCTCGGCATGGCGGAATTGACCCCGGCGGACAGAAGCGATGATCTTGCCCGTCAGCAGACGCATGAGCCGCCGGAAGCGATCGTTGCGATCCTCTACGCCAAGCAGGCCGCGGAAGGTGTCCAGCGTGTGATAGAAGTGGCGTCTCGGATCCGGGAACTGGGGCCGTAGCTCCGCCGTTGCCGACACCTGTGCCGTCGTCCCGGCAACCGTGTCGAGAAGACGTTCCTGTACCCGGGCGGTGACCATCTGCACGGCATCGGCGGTTCCGTCACCGGTGTCGAGCAGGCCGAGGAGCTCACCCGGTCGACCATCTGCCTCATCGGACCCGATCCGGGCGTAGTCGAGCAGCAACGCGAACCCGGCGGAGTCGAGGCGAGGGGCGATCCGCGCCAGTTCGTGGCCGGCGAACTGGTCGAGGAACAGCCGATCGATCGAGTCGTCATGAGATTCCAGGAATGGCTCGAGTACGGCCGGTAGGAACCGTTCATCGAGAGAGAAGAAGGCCTCCACGAACGCATGCACGACTTGCTCCCGTGCATCGACGTCCTCCTCGTCGACCATTTGGTACGTCTCGCGAAAGCGGGAGTGGAACAGTTCAGAGAGACGCCCCGGGTCCCCTTCTGCCGCTTCGACCAGAGCCGCTGCGAACTCCGCCGGTGCCAGAGCGCCGGCCATTGCGTCCCGTACCGATGCGTCCCTGTCGAAGGTCAGTCCCTCGGCGTCGATCGCAAGTGGAGTTCGAGACACGACGGCCAGACCGCCGACACCTTCGCGCAACATGAGCGCAGCCAGACCTCCGCCTTCTTCGATCGTATCCTCGTCGAGAGCGAGCACCCTCATGAACGCAGCCAGATCGCGATCCTTTGGAGAGCCGGTCACCCCCACCGAAGCGATGTGGTGGACGTAGCAGCGCTGGGCGAGACGCTCCGCGGCCTCACGGGAAGCCTCGATCTCCTCGCCGTCACGGATGAAGAAGCCTGGCCCGACGTCGAGCCACACATCGCCCTCGCTCACAGCCTGGCGTAGCGACTCCCCTATTCGGTGAAACGACGGCTGCGTCTCAGGGTCCGGATACAGGTTGTAGACGGTCCACGCGCCTGCCAGCGCCTCGACCACCTCGGCGGCAACGATCTCTTCAACCACGTCTACCCGTCGATCTGAATGAGTTCCTCGCGCACAGCGTAGAGGACCGCCTCGTTGCGCGAGTGCAATCCGAGTTTGTCCAGGATGTTGCGAACATGGTTCTTGACCGTGTTCTCCGAGATGTACAGCTTCTCGCCGATCTGCCTGCTGGTCATCCCCGACGAGATGAGTCCGAGCACTTCGAGTTCGCGCCCGGTCAACTCCGGCTTTCGGGAGGCAATGACTTCCCGATGTCTGAGCAGACCCGCCACGGTCTCGAAGAGCTTCGCGCCCATCCGTGGCGACACGACGGCGCCGCCATCCCATACGGACTGCATCGATTCGACGAGTTCGGGGAACGGTGTGTCCTTGACCACGTAGCCTCGAGCACCGGCCTTGATCGCAGCGAGCAGGTCCTCTTCGGACTCGCTCGAGGTGAGGAGGACGACCAGGGCGCCCCCGGATGCTTCGCGGATCGGTCCGACGACTTCGAGTCCCGACATGCCCGGCATCAGCACGTCGAGCACCACCATGTCCGGGCGCAACGACCGGGCCATCGTGAGGGCGGTCATCGCATCTTCCGCCTGACCGACGACGTCGAACCCGGCGTTCGAGAGCGCGGCCGAAAGGCCCGTTACGAACAAGGGTGAGTCATCGACGACCAGGACGGAGATCATGCCGGTTCGATCAATCCATACGCCCCGTCGCGCCTCTTGTAGAGGACGCTGGGCATATCCGACTCTGCGTTCTGGAAGAAGAAGAAGCCATGGCCGAGCATGTCCATCTGCAGAGCGGCTTCTTCAGGAGTCATCGGCTTCATCACGAACTGCTTCACCCTGACGATTTGCGGACCGGTCTCTTCTTCTTCGACCAGCGGAGACCCGCTATTGAGCCGTTTTCCACTCCCCTTCCGGGAACGGTCGATCAGCCGCTCCTTCAGACGTCGCAGCTGAATTCCAAACTTCTCGGTGGCGAAGTCCAGCGCCGCTTCCGGGGTCGGTCCTGCCGCCTCGACACGGACGGTCGAGCCTGCCGCTCTCGACGTGATCTCGACGCGAAACGGGTCAGGGACTCTCTTGTTCGTCGCTTTGGAGATCTGGACGTCCGCAGCAGAGACTCCGTTGAAGAATCGGGCTGTCTTCGAGACCTTCGTGCGGACCGCTTCAGCGAGCCGCTCGCTGGGCTGGATGTTCTTTCCACGAAGCTTGATATCCAAGGCTGCCCTCCAGTCGATGGACCAAACGAAGCGCGGCCGCAGGAACTGCGGCCGGCTGTGCTGCATATCGCAGGATCACACTTTCACTCTACCCGCGCCTGTCGCGGTAATCGCGCCGATCACGCGTTCTCCGACAGCCCGGGCCGCGGCAAGCAGCGTGCCACCGGTCGTCAGGACGTCGTCGATGAGCACGACATCGTCTCGGACCTGCGTACGAACACCGAACGCAACCTCGGTTCGCGCCGATCGGGTCTTGCCGGCGCGACGAGGACTCCATATTGCCGGCCGGAGGACGTCGACGGTCGGTCGTCCGACCAGTGCTGCGTATGCCTTGGCGAGTTCACGAGCGGGATCGATCCCATAGCGCCACACTCGCAAAGGCACACGAGGGGTTGGAACAATCGAGCCCCCCGGATCGTCGACTCTGGTCGCCATGGCCTCGGCCAACGGCAGCGCCGCCACCCGTACGCCTTCGTACTTGAGTCTCCGCACCAGGACCCTCGCTGGGCCCTGATGCGCCAGACCGACGTGAACGACGAGCGAACCGCCGATCAGGCGATCGGGATGCGGCCGCAGAGACGACGAGCACCGCGAGCAGAGCACTCCCCGCGTGGGGTGCGAGCACACCAGACAGATCATGCGGGCACCGTACGCTCTCCCACCGACGGCCACACGTTCTGCGCGAAACCTGTGGCAAACGATCACTCTCTGTGGTTAGATAGGGCTACGGGCACTGGGAGGCACGCAGGTGGCAGGCAACGTCAAAGACACCCGGGAACGACAGCGGCAGCGCAGACTGCGACGACTCGGCTATCTGCTGACCCCCATCGCCGCCTGGATGTGGTGGAGAATCCTCAACGGAAGCAAGCCGTGGCCGTCGTTCCCCGACCTGCCGCCGGAGACGGTCTACTGGTTGCCGGGGGTACTGATCATCTTGCTCATCGGCATCGCGCTGGTAGCTCCGATGCTCGGCAACCGTCGGTCACCGCACACGACCTTTCGACCGGAGCAGATCGACACGTCGTTCGATGATGTGAAGGGTCTCGGCAACCTCCTCATCGAGATCCGTCACACGCTGTCGATCCTCCTGGATCACGAACGTCTGCGCAATCAGATGGGCGGTACCCCACGACGCGGCGTCCTGTTCGAAGGTCCGCCCGGCACCGGCAAGACCTACGCTGCCAAGGCACTGGCCAAGGAGGCCGGCGTGCCGTTCCTCTTCGTTTCGGCGACGGCGTTCCAGAGCATGTGGTACGGGATGACGTCGAAACGCATCCGTGCCTTCTTCAAGGCGCTCCGCAAAGCTGCCAGGATCGAAGGGGGCGCCATCGGCTTCATCGAGGAGATCGACGCGATCGGACTTGCCCGCCCCAACATGGCCAAGAGCTCGGCTGTGTCCCTGTCGGTCAACCGGTCCATCGCCACCGATACCGGCGGTGTCGTCAACGAACTTCTCATCCAGATGCAGAGCTTCGACGAGCCGTTGGCGCGCACCAAGTTCGCCAGCTGGTTTCGGGATCGCATCAACCTGTTCCTGCCTGAGCATCGTCAGCTGCGACCGCCTCCGAACTCCTACTCCAACGTGTTGCTGATCGGTGCCACCAACAGGGCCGACTCGCTCGACCCGGCATTGCTGCGGCCAGGACGGTTCGACCGCATCTTCCACTTCGACCTGCCCGGCCGCACCGGACGGCGTGAGCTCATCGAGTACTTCCTCGGCCGGAAAGCACACGTTCCAGAGTTGGAGCTCGACGGCAACAAGGACGACCTGGCCGCGGCGACGCTCGGCTACACACCCGCCTCACTCGAACGGCTCTTCGACGAGGCGCTCCTCCTGGCCCTCCGGGACGGCCGCGGGGCACTGAACATGCATGACCTGCACCGTGCCCGCATCGAGATCGAGCTCGGACTGCCCGAGCCGGTCGACTACCCGCCGCAAGAGCGGGCGGCAATCGCCACGCACGAGGCCGGCCACGCCACGGTCGCCCATCTGGTCGGCAAGGGACGCCGCCTCGAGGTGCTCTCGATCATCAAACGCAGGGAGGCGCTGGGCTTTCTCGCCCACCGCCTCACCGAGGAGCGGCGTACCCAACGTGAGGGGGAACTGCGGGCACTGCTGCAGATCTCGATGGGCGGGATGGTCGCCGAGGAGATCTTCTTCGGGGACTCGAGCACCGGCCCGGCCGGGGATCTGGCGGCAGCCACGTCGCTCGCCGCGGAGATGGTCGGGTCGCTCGGTCTGGGTGACTCGCTGGTGTCCTATCGGGCTCTCGACGCCGGGCCTTTGGGCGGGAATCTGAGCGCCAGAGTCCTCGGCGATCCTCACGGTCGCGAACAGGTCGAACGCCTCCTCGATCAGGCCAAGCAGTCGGTGACCCGGTTGCTTTCGGCGAACCGGCACATTGTCGAGGCCCTGCGCGACGCCCTCATCGAGCGTGACGAGCTGATCGACCAGGAGATCCTCGACGTGATCGAGGAGGCCTCCGGCGAGGTGGTCATCGACCTGCGCGAAACCCCGGTGGAGTAAGAAGCTCCCAGCAGCCAGCAGACAGCCGACAGCCGACAGCCGACAGCCGACAGCCAGTGACCAGCGAGGCGTACCACACCACGAAACGTCGACCAACCCTTCTTGCTGGAAGCTGGAAGCTGAGATCGGTCAGCAGTACGTTCCACAGCAAGAGCACGCCA
>CBEVHI010000107.1:0-7397 GCA_965549635.1 uncultured bacterium
GTCAGTCAATCTCGATGATCGATGTCGTCGCCGTCTACCTGGCTGCCGCTGCTGTTGCCGCAATCGCCCCAACACCGGGTGCCCTGGGTGCTCTGGAGGCGGCGCTGATCGCCGGACTGACCGCGGTCGGCGTCGACGCCGGTACTGCCGTTGGCGGCGTGTTGGTGTACCGGCTGTTTACGTTTTGGCTGCCGATAGCGCCTGGAATCTGGGCGGTGCGGGATCTACGCAAGAGCGGTCACCTCTAGTTCTGCAGCCTGCGTCGTGTGCCTTTTCTCGCTACGCTCCGTGTTGACGCTCGGGGAGCACCTCCAATGGACGACAAGCTGTCGGAACCAACACTGCTGAGTTCAACGCTGCGCTATCCGTGGCTGGTGCTCGTTATCACTTTGGTGGCTACTGCACTTGCTTACGGATACACCGTCCTCAAGCCGCCGGTCGTGAAGTATGCAGCTGAGGCATCGCTCGTTGTGCAGGCGACGTCGAGTGGACTGGATCTTGGCACCTCCGGAAGCCCGTCGCGCTTCATCGCCAACCAGGTGGAGATCCTTCAGTCGGCAGCGGTCGCGGAACGAGCAGCGGAGCTCGCCGCGGCTGAGAATCCCAGCTTCAGTCTGGGTGCCGAGGACGTATCCAGGGGCTCGGACGTCTTCCAAACGTCGGATAGCGATCTCATTCGCGTGGTGTTCACAGCTGAGGATCCGCAGCTGGCAGTCACCGGAGCAAACGCGCTCGTGAACGCGTATCAGGAATTGCTCACGCAGGAGAAGGCTTCTGTTGCCGCGGCCTCGATTGCCCGGATCGATGCCGAACTCGAAGATCTCGACGCACGGTCGGCAGCTCTCAACCAGCAAATCGAGGATAGGCTGGCGTCTGATCCGGTGCGATCGACCCTCGATCTCCAGTACAGCGACGCGATCGCCCAGATCGTGGATCTGCAGAGTGAGGCGGCGACAGCGTCGGCCGATGAGTTGGCAGTGATCCGCGATCGACTCAACGACTTGAGGACGCAGATCTCGACGTACACTCAGATTCTGGCAGTCGGCAGGGGCGACTTCGAACTGACAGAGCTGCAATCGGAACAGGACCAAGTGCTGGCTCGGAAGGCAACGTTGCTGGATCGCAGAGATGCGATCTCGGTTGAAGTCGAGGGCAGTGAGGACATCGTCGCCTTCGAGTCGTTGGCCAAGACCGCGAAGGAATCAGGCGGGTCAGAGGCAGGCCGGATTCTCGCGGTCAGCATGGTCGTGGGCTTGCTAGGTGGGCTGGGCATTGCGTACCTGGTGGCGACACGCAAGGATGCCTTTCGGGATCGAGCCGAACCGGCCTCGATTCTGCAAGCTCCGCTCCTTGCCGAGATTCCCGATTTCACAGACGAAGGTCTCAAGACGCCGCTTCCCGTGCGCGATAGCCCTCGATCTGCCTCCGCAGAGGCGTTTCGTTTCGCCTCCACATCCATCGAGTTGCGCCTACACAATCAGGGAGCGAAGACGCTTGTGGTCCTCTCGGCGACGCTCGGGGCGGGAAAGAGCACCGTCCTCGCCAACACGGCCCTGGCGGCAGCGAGGGAAGGCAATCGCGTCCTACTCATCGACGCCGACTTCGGCAATCAGATGCTGACTGCGTTGCTCGCGGGTGACGAGGAGTGGCTACCGCAGGGCTTGACCGACGTGGTGGCGGGTCACATCGCCTTCGAAGACGCGGTCTCGAGGTTCGACATCGGACCGGATGTCCAACTGTTCTTGCTCTCACGCGGTCGCCAGCCGGTAGCCGCGTCGGATCTCGTCAAATCACCCAGAACGCAGAGACTGCTCGAGGCTGCCCGCGATCAGTACGACTTTGTGTTCGTCGACGCGCCGCCTCTCCTCCAGGTTGCCTACGCCAGCACCCTTGCCGACTACGGCGATGTGGTGATGATGATCGTCGATCACGGCGGATCCGCCGGCCAGCTCCGGGAGGCGAGGACACGGCTCGACCTGATCGGTTCTCCCCTTCTCGGCTACGTGTACAACCGCTCTCCTCTGCGGAGAGAGATGCTGTCCTCGGAGGGATCAATGGCGGACGTCCTCGGCGACCGAGGCATGCTGGAGGAAGACGCGACGCCGTCGAAGCCCGACCCCAGATGGCGTCGCTGAGCACCTCCCCTCTGGGAAGGAGCGCCGTGTGACCTCACTGACGGTGCTACAGGTTCACAATCGCTATCGCGAGGCAGGCGGCGAAGACACCGTCGTGGCGGCGGAGGCGGCTCTGCTGCGAGTCGCCGGCCACGTAGTCATCCAGCACATCATGCAGAACCCAGGTGGTAGCCTCCGTTCGGCAGCCTCGTTGCTTACTTCACCGTGGAATCCTAGGTCGGCTCGAGAGCTGACATCTCTCGCGCGTCGGATCCGGCCAGATGTGGCTCACGTCCACAATACGTGGTGGGCCCTGTCTCCTTCCGTTGTGCGATCGCTCAGCCGGCTCGACATACCGGTTGTGGTCACACTGCACAACTACCGGTTGCTCTGTGCCAACGCCAAGCTGTTTCGAGACGGACACCCATGCGAGGACTGTGTCGAAAGTCATCCGTGGCATGCAGTGCAGCATCGCTGCTACCGGGACTCGATTCCTGCCTCAGCTGCAGCTGCAGCCACCATAAGCGTGCAGCAGAGGCTCTCCACATGGCAGGCAGCCGATGTGTTGCTTCCTCTGACGGAGTTCGCTCGTGACCGCTTCATCGCTGGGGGGCTGCCGCCAGAGAAGCTGCTGGTCAAGCCGAACTTTGTCGCTGACCCGGGGCCTCGGTCGATTCGTCCTTCCGAGGGCGCCACGGTGTTGTACGTTGGCAGGCTCAGCCCAGAGAAGGGGATAGAAACCCTGCTCGACGCGTGGAGACAAGCGGCGCTCGACGGGCTGGAGCTTGTCGTCGTCGGAGACGGGCCGCTCCAGGCTGCCGTCAGGGCGTCAGCGCCGCCCGGGGTTCGCCTTGTCGGTCGACTTGGGAGCGGGGAGGTCAGAGATCTCATGCTCAACGCCCGGGCCATTGTCTTCCCTTCGGTCTGCTACGAAGGTCAGCCCATGGTGCTGCTGGAGGCACTGGCCGCCGGTCTGCCACTTGTCGTGTCTAACGTCGGCGGTATACCCGACACGGTGAACGCAACCAAGACGGCTGTCGTGGCTGAGCCGGGGGATCGGTCAGGTTGGGCAGCGACTCTCGGTGCCCTCTCCGACGGTGCCTGGCTGGACGCAGCAGGCAGGCACGCACGGGATGTGTTCGAAGCCCGGTACGCACCCGATCGCGCCCTGGAGACGTTGCTGGACGTCTACCGGAGTGCGATAGATGCTCACTCAGGTTGACACTCCTCGAGCCCACCACCTGGACGCGATGTCCTTGGCCAGTAGCGCCAGATACACGGGGTTGTTCACGAGATATCGTCGCCACATCCTACGCGGCTCACGGTAGAGGCGGTGCAGCCATTCGAGCCCCGAGGACTGCATCCAGTCAGGAGCACGGGCGGCCGTTCCAGCGATGAAGTCGAATGCCGCCCCGACACCAAGAAGTGCAACGCCTGGAACGAGAGGGCGGATTGCGTGCATCCACAGTTCCTGTTTCGGCATCCCTAGCCCTACCCACACCAGGTCTGCGCCGGATTCGTTGATCATCTCCGCTGCGACGGTGATGTCCTCCTCGGCTGGAGTTCGAAATGGCGGCGAGTAGCTGCCGACAATGTCCGCGCCAGGAGTGTCTCGCCGAACTGCCTCTCGGAGTCTGGTGAGCGTGTCGTCCGTACTGCCGTAGAAGAAGTGGCTCCACCCTCTCGCTACGCCGGCCTTGAGTGCTCGCTGCATGAAGGATGGGCCGTCGACTCTGGTTTGCGCAGTACAACCTGCCGCTCGAAGCCCCCACACGATCGGCATGCCGTCCGGAGCGGCGATGTCCGCCGCGAGCAGCGCGGTGGCGACCGACGGGTCCTTGCGGGCTGTCATCACTGAGTGAACATTGCAGAAGACGATGACCGCCGCAGTGTCCGGTGGTCGGCTCTCCAGCAGGTCGAGTACGTCTTCGGCAGTCGTCGTCGAGATCGGCGTTCCGACGATGCTGATCCGGTCAGGCCATTCGGTACTCACTGGTGTCGGTGCGCTTGCCACCAGGCAACCGTGTTTCGGAGCCCTTCCTCGAGATCGATTTGTGCCTCGAATCCGAAGTACTCCTTGGCTCGTGACGTGTCCAGCATTCGCCTCGGCTGACCATCGGGTTTGGTGGAATCCCAGCGGATCTCGCCGGAGTAGTTGGTGATTGCCGCAATGAAGTCGACCAGGTCTCGGATTCGGATTTCTCGCCCTGCTCCCACGTTGACCGGTTCAGAACCATCGTATAGCTCTGCAGCCATGACGATCGCCCGCGCGGCGTCCTCGACGTAGAGAAACTCTCGGCTGGCTGATCCGGTGCCCCACACGTCGACGTGATCAGCACCTGTTTCGCGAGCGTCGACGAACTTGCGAATGAGTGCCGGGATGACATGACTCGTCTCGAGATCGAAGTTGTCGCCTGGTCCGTAGAGATTGACTGGGAGCAGGTAGATGCCGTTGAAGCCGTACTGATCTCGATATGCCTGCAGCATGACGAGGAGCGCCTTCTTGGCGACTCCGTACGGGGCATTGGTTTCCTCCGGGTAGCCGTCCCACAGGTCCTCTTCTTTGAACGGTACCCGCGTGTGCTTCGGATAGGCGCACACGGTCCCAACCTGCACGAGCTTCTCAACTCCGATCCGTCGGCTCTCTTCGATCACGTTGATACCCATTGCCGCATTGGCAAAGAAGTAGCGTCCCGGATTGGCCCGGTTGGCGCCGATACCGCCTACCTCCGCTGCCAGGTGTACGACCACATCCGGTCGTTCTTTCGCCAGCAAGGAGCGGACGGCTCGCTGTTCGGTCAGGTCGTACTCGGCATGTGTGGGAACGACCAGCTCGACTGATCGTTGCCGGAGACCTTTGCACACGTGCACGCCGAGAAAGCCCGTGCCACCGGTGACCAGGACCCGCTTGCCGGCGAGATCGGTCATTCAGGCCTCCCGTTTCGCCACTCGATCTGTTTGAGGCCCGCATCGACCAACGTGCGTTCTTGCTCGGCCAGTTCCAGATCTGAGCTGATCATCATGCCCACCAGTTCCGTAAACCCTACCTTGGGGCCCCATCCGAGGATCTGGTGAGCCTTCGATGCGTCACCCTGGAGGATCTCGACCTCGGCGGGACGGAAGTATCGCTCATCGACTTTGACGTGATCCCGATAGTCGAGATCGAGCAGCCCGAAGGCGGCCTGGCAGAATTCTCGTACCGAGTGTCGTTCGCCGGTGGCCACGACGAAGTCATCAGGCGAGTCTTGCTGAAGGATCAGCCACATGGCCTCGACGAAGTCGCCTGCAAAGCCCCAGTCACGCTCGGCGTCCAAGTTTCCGAGAAAGACGAGGTCTTGGAGGCCGAGTTTGATGCGTGTTGCCGCGCGGGTGATCTTGCGGGTGACGAACGTCTCGCCCCTTCTCGGGGACTCGTGATTGAAGAGGATCCCGTTGCTGGCAAAGAGCCCATAGGCTTCCCGGTAGTTGACGGTCTGCCAGAACGAGTACACCTTCGCTACACCGTACGGACTCCGCGGATGAAAGGGGGTCTTCTCCGTCTGTGGGACCTCGGCCACCTTTCCGAACATCTCTGAGGACGATGCCTGGTAGAACCGGGCGGGCACCTCGAGTTGCCTGACCGCTTCCAACAGACGCAACGTGCCGAGCGCATCGACATCCGCCGTATAGATGGGGTTGTTGAACGAGACGCCGACGTGGGACTGGGCGCCGAGGTTGTAGATCTCCGTTGGTTCGATGTCTTCCAGGAGATGGACCAGGCTGTTGCCGTCGCTGAGGTCGCCATAGTGCAAGAACAGGTTCGCCGACTCGGAGTGAGGGTCGATGTAGAGATGGTCGATGCGTTCGGTTGAGAAGGTGCTCGAGCGACGGATGAGCCCATGTACTTCATAGCCCTTGCCGAGCAGGAACTCGGCCAGATACGATCCGTCCTGTCCTGTGATTCCTGTGATGAGCGCTCGCCCTGGCAATGTGCGCCTCCCGCCACCCAGAGTAGTCGTGCCGGGGCCTTCCCCTCAAGCGCGAACTGCGCGACGTAGGAGGTCCCAACCGACAACGTTCGGTCTGTATCGACCAGGCGGTCCTGACCGACAGAACGGCGCAAAGGTTCTCTGTCGAGACACCAGGAGGAAGTCCGTGCGTTCCGGAGGGTGTGCCTCTGGGAGTGCCTTCCCATGGCGGACGCAACCGACGTTCGGGATTCTCGGTTGAGAGCGGCGCTGCTGCCCGTTTCGACTTCGACTCACGATCGAGCAGGCACAGCCGGAGTTCGATCGGGCGACACGGCGTAGCGTGAGGCTTGGTGCGTGTCTCGGAGGCCTGCGAGGAGAGCGAGCAGATAGAAGCCCTCCTGGAGCCAGCCCCCGAATCCGAGGGCCACCGCGGTGTGGATCAGAAGCGGAACAATGAGGATCGCAACGGGAGTCGAGCGACGGGCGATCAACTGTCGGGCGGCCCACCAAGCTACCAACGCAACCGTGAGCAACAGCGGTGCGATCCCCACGACACCTAACCCGACGAGGGCTTCGAAGTAGCCGCTGTGCAGGCTGGAGACCTCGTCGGCGCCGATCGAAGCGAGAGCGACGAATCTTCCCCCTGCGCCGAACCCGTACCCGGTCCAAGGATGCATCTGCCAGGCCGAGATTGCAGCCCGCCAATAGTCGATGCGGCCAGACCACGTTGCGAGGTTCTCAGGCGCTTGATTGCGTGTGAACAGCGCCAGCAGTTGGACCCAGTTTGCCCAGACGACGGCGCCAGCGACAGGCCCGATCAAGAGAACGAAGAGGCGACGGCGATGAATCCACACGATCAGGGCAACGGCCACCAGCCAGATGATGAGGCCTTGGCGTCCAGCCGAGAGCAGCATACCCACGGTTCCCGCGATGAAGAACGCAGCCCATCCCGTTTTCGCGGGCCGGTTCCGGGCTGTGAAAAGGCTCGCAAGCGAGTAGGCAGAGACGAGCGCCCCGCTCGCCGACAGAGAATTCGAGGCGGCATATGGGCTGACCATCACCCTGCGTGTTACGAAACCGGGCAGGTTCTCCAGAGAAGCGAATATGTCTGGGAGTGCGAGAAAACCGACGATGGCTGCCACGACAAGCGCTGCCTCCAAGACCACCACCAGCCGAACTGCTCGAGCCAGTGCTTTGGCAGGTTCGGGGCCAAGCATGATGGTCCAGACAACGACGACGGCCACGGCGATTTCGAAGACCTTGCCGGCGGTGACGATGGGGGCGACGGAGTAGGCAATGGAGGTTCCGGCTATGGCGATGTAGATGGTGAGAG
>CBEVHI010000108.1:0-7313 GCA_965549635.1 uncultured bacterium
AGTCGTTTGCTGCCAGAACGCATCGGTACGAAGTACGAGATACGAAGTACTCCCCTAAGGAATCACTCCGTCACGCTTGGCCTGGGCTTTGAGGGCGAGGAACTCGTCGTAGGTTTCGGCGAACGAGTGCTTTCCGCCGGAGTCCGTCAGCACGTAGTAAAGGTAGTTGCTCTCCGCAGGACTCGCTGCCGCCTCCAGGCTGGCCAACCCCGGAGCCCCGATCGGTCCCGGGGGCAGCCCGCTGATCTGGTACGTGTTGTAGGGGGAGTCGACTTCGAGGTCGGTTGCGCGTAGCGTCTTTCCCCGTTCTCCCAGAGCGTAGAGAACGGTTGCGTCGATCTGCAGGGGCATGTCGATGGCAAGTCGGTTGAAGATCACGCTGGCGATGAGTGGCCTGTCCTCATCGAGTTTGGCTTCGGCTTCGATCATGGATGCGGCCACCACCCCTTCGAAGACGTCGAAGCCGAGAGCCTCCAATTCGGACCAGTCGATGCTCTCGACTCGCTGGTCCATTGTCGTTGCCAGTCGCTGAACGATCTCTTCTGCAGTCGCATCAGCAGAGAACTCGTAGGTGTCGGGGAACAGCCCACCCTCCCACGAGCGTCCGCCCGAACCGAAGCCGAGCGCCGAGTCGACGCTGCCGAGAGCGCTCTCCAGTTCCTCCACGCTGTAGGGTGTCTCAGCTGCAAGCCTTTCGAGGATCTCGGTGAGCCAGAGCCCTTCGGGGATGGTGACCCGATAGCTCTCATCAATGGGACCGGAGAGGAGAAGCTGCAGCGCCTCCGCGGCCGCCATTCCCGTCTCGAGTTCGTAGTGGCCCGCCTGCAAACGCTCGGCTGCGTCGGCGCCTCGAACCGCCAGTTCGAATGACAACGCCGACGTGACCACGCCCTTCTCGGCGAGAAGCACGCCAATCTGCCGAGCTGACGCACCTCTTGGCACGTCGATGCCGACCACGACACCCGGGGTGATGTCTGCCGGGGCGGTCACGTCTGTGGGTCGACCCAGTCCGCCTGCCCAGGTCGCCAATCGCCGGCCTCCGACCACCGCGACGGTGGCGACGATGATCACCGCAACGGCGATGGTGACGAATCGGGAAGCGCCCTTCTTCATCGCCGCCGGCCCTCCAGATAGTGCTCGAGGATCAGCGCTGCGGCGATCTTGTCGATGACCTGCCTTCGGCGGCGGCGGCGAACCTTGCCTTCGATCAGCGTCCGCTCTGCTGCCGAGGTGGTGAAGCGCTCATCGACAAACTCGACGCCGATACCACTCAGATCCTCCACCTGTTTCGCCAGCCGGCGCGCCCCGGCAGCGGAGGGACCCTGCGACCCGTCGAGCGACGTGGGCATCCCAATGACGACCAGATCGATGTCGTAGGTCTCTGTCAGCTCGACGAAGCGCTCGTCGAAGGCATCCACCGGGATGACTTCGAGCGGTTGGGCGGTGAGCAGCAGTGAGTCTGAGATCGCCACGCCGATGCGGACCGACCCGTAGTCCAACGCAAGGACGCGACCCATCACGTACCGGTCAGCGCCGCTCCCGCAGCCTCGCGAACGGCATCCAGGGCAGCTTCGATTGCCTCACCCTTGGGTCCTCCGGCCTGGGCCAGCTCGGGGTCCCTGCTCCCGCCGCCTCCGAGGATCCGAGCACCAGGGAGAATCAACTCGGATGCGGAAATGCCCCGATCGACCAGGTCCCTGGTGACGACGCCGACCAGTGCCCCTTTGCCTTCGTTGCTGCTCCCAACGACCACCACCCCGGTGCCGATACGGTCTCGGATCTCGAGAGCGAGCGTGCGAAGTTGACCTGGGGGCACGCCCCGTCTCGCCGTGACGACGACCTTGGCTCCCCCGACCTCGATCGCATCGGCGACCAATGTCTCGGCTTCTTCCGCCTCCAGTTGGGCCCGCAACTCGGACAGTTCTTCTTCCAGTCCCCGGGTCCTTTCGAGCAGTTGCTGGACCCGCTGTGGAACCTCTTCTGGTTTCGATCTCAGCAGGTGTCCTGTCTCGCCGAGACGGCGGCGCAGACCGGCGAGGTACTGGTAGGCGTTGTCACCCGAGTACGCCTCCACGCGGCGCAGGTTGGAGCCGATCGAGGACTCTCCGAGGATGATCAGAGGACCGATCTGACCGGAGCTGGGCGTGTGCGTTCCCCCGCACAGCTCTTTGGAGAAGTCGCCGATCTCCACGACGCGAACAACGTCACCGTACTTGTCGCCGAAGAACGCCAAGGCGCCGAGATCGCGGGCTTCATCCATGCTGGTAGTGAAAGCGTGCACTCCAGCGTTGGCGATGACACGTTCGTTGGCGAGGCGCTCGACCTCCGCCGACTCTTCCTGCGAGAGTCCCCCGAAGTGACTGAAGTCGAACCGCAGCCGTCCAGCCTCGTTCAGCGATCCGGCCTGATGTACGTGCTCTCCCAACACTTCACGCAGCGCCCAGTGCAGAATGTGGGTTCCCGTGTGGCTCTTGGAGATCGCTTCCCTGCGCGGTACATCGACCATGGCTTCGACCGCCTCCCCGACCTGCAGCCGACCGCTGTTCACCTGGACATGGTGCGAGATCAAGCCGGGAACGGCGAGTTGCGTGTCGGCCACCGTTGCTGTTCCGGTCGGCGTCTGCAGCAGACCTTTGTCTCCGACCTGGCCTCCCGCCTCGGCGTAGAACGGGGTCCGGTCGAGAAACACCTCGGCAGTCTCACCTTCGGAGATGGACTGCAGCGTTTCCCCCTCACGCACGATTGCCAGAACCGTTGCTTGCACGCTCAAGTCCTGATAGCCGAGGAACTCTGAGCTCCCGACGGTATCGAGCAAATGCCGGTAGGTGTCGATGTCGGCGGCCTCTTCGCCGTTCCGCCATGCCGATCTCGCTCGAGCACGTTGGGCTTCCATAGCTTCTGTGAAAGCGGTGACGTCGACTTCGACTCCCTGCTCGGCAGCGATCTCGGTCGTCAACTCCACAGGAAACCCGTAGGTGTCGTGAAGCCTGAAAGCCACGGAACCGGAGAGTTGGTCACCCGGTTCGAGGTCCGTGAGCGCCTGGTCGAGGAGGTTGTGGCCGGACGCGAGCGTGTTCCGGAACCGTTCCTCTTCTCGACCGACGACTTCCTTGATGAAGTCCTTCTTGTCGATGAGTTCCGCGTAGCCGTCGCCGAGGGCGTCGACGGTCGCCTCGACGAGTTTGGGCGTCACCCGCCCTTCGCCTCCCAACTGCCAGGCGTGACGGACCGCTCTGCGAAGAACCCGCCGAAGTACATAGCCTCGCCCCTCGTTGGACGGAACGACGCCGTCTGCAATGAGGAACGTCATTGCCCGCCCGTGATCGGCCAGGACACGCAACGACACGTCACTGAGCGGGTCGCTTCCATACGAGACGCCGGAGTGTTGCTCTGCGACCGCCAGGATGGGGCGTACCGTGTCGATGTCGAACACGGTCTCCTTGCCCTGCAGGACCATCGCCATGCGTTCGAGCCCCATGCCGGTATCGATGCTCTTGGCAGGCAGATCACCAATCACGTGATAGGGGCGGTCCTGAATGTTCTGCATGAACACCAGGTTCCAAATCTCGACGAACCGTTCTTCGTCGATCGCAGGTCCCCCGTCTTGCCCGTATCGGGCACCACGGTCAAAGAAGATCTCTGAGCTGGGGCCGGCCGGTCCAGGAACCCCCATCTGCCAGAAGTTGTCGTTCCCTCTGCGCTGCACTCTGTCCGGTGGCACGCCGACCTCGTCGATCCAGATCTGGGCTGCCTCGTCATCCGTTTCGTGCACCGTGAACCAGAGCAACTCGGGGTCGATGTCGAAGACTTCGGTGACGAGCTCGTAGGCGTACGGAATCGCCTTCTCTTTGAAGTAGTCACCGAAGCTGAAGTTGCCGAGCATCTCGAAGAACGTGAAGTGGCGCGCTGTGGTTCCGATGATGTCGATGTCGACGGTGCGGAAGCACTTCTGCACGGAGGTGGCTCTCGGATACGGGGCTTGCTCCTCACCCAGGAAGTAGGGCTTGAACGGCACCATCCCCGCATTGGTGAGCAGCAGTGTCGGATCCACCGGTATCAGAGACGCCGAAGGTCGAATCACGTGGGAGCGTTCCTCGAAGAACTTCTGGAACGAAGAGCGGATGAGTGGGGATTGCATAGGGGGGCAGGTTAGCGGCGCGGTCGGGACGAGCAGGCGGAGGGCTCGGCGTCCTGCCGGTCAGGAGGTGAGACGCCTGCTGCTCGCGGCAAGTGCTTCCGCGACGGAGAGTGCCCCTTGCCTCGCCAGATTGGCAGGTGTCAGCACCTCGCGGGCGCGCTGCACACGTCTGAGAACCCACATGGTTCCCCACACACCTGATCCCGCACCGAGGAGAAACCACCAGAGTCGTACCAGCATGACGGTCAGGTTAGTGCGGACCGTCCTCGGGTGGCCCGGGCGTTCCACGCCCTTGGAGGCGTCCACGCCACTGCGCCAGCCGCTCGGCAATCTCGGCCTCTTCGGCCTGCCCGGACGGAGTGAAGACAGCCCTACCGGCCGCTTCCTCGGGAAGGTACTGCTGGGCAACGTAGTGACCGGGAAAGTCGTGAGGATATCGATACCCGACACCGTGACCGATCGTCTCGGCACCTGCATACCCCCCTGAGCGAAGATGGACCGGGACGGCGGCACCCGCCGTCTCTTCGACCAACGCTCGTGCCCGTCGCATGGCCGACCCCACAGAATCCGATTTGACCGCGGTGGCCAGGTACAGCGCCGCGTGGGTCAGCGCATAGGAGGCTTCCGGCAGGCCGGTGTAGGCCAGGGCCCGGGACGCGGCGACCGCCATCGGGAGTGCGTGCCGATCGGCCAATCCGATGTCTTCGGAGGCGAAGATGATCATGCGCCGTGTGATGAACTCGGGATCCTCGCCTGCTTCGAGCATCGTGTGCAGCCAGTAGACGGCCGCGTCCGGATCGGAGCCTCGCAGGCTCTTGATGAACGCCGAGATGACGTCGTAGTGACGGTCTCCGGATTTGTCGTATCTCACGATGCGTCGTTGGAGAGCCTCGCCAACGTCGTCTTCGGTGATGGTGTTCCTCTCATCGCCGATGGCGAGAGAAGCGGCGATCTCGAGAGCGTTGAGCGCCGCTCTGGCATCACCGCCGACGCGTTCCGCCAGCGCCGTCCTCGCGTTCGATTCCAGATCGAGCCTGCCGGCTCCCAGACCCCGTGCAGGGTCTGCGATCGCCCGGTCGATCAACGCGCTCAGATCCTCGGAGTCGATCGGTTCGAGGCGGAAGAGACTCGCCCTGGAGATCAGTGGGGAATTCACCTCGAAGAACGGGTTCTCCGTGGTCGCACCCACCAGGATGATCGTGCCGTCTTCAACTCCCGGAAGCAGCGCATCCTGCTGCGACTTCGAGAAGCGGTGGATCTCATCGAGGAACAGCACGGTTCTGCGACCTTCTTCCCCGAGTCTCCTGCCGGCTTCCCCGAGCACTCTGCGGACGTCTTTCACTCCGGCAGCGGTGGCGGAGAGCTGTTCGAACCAGGCTCCCGAAGTCCCGGCGACGAGGCGGGCCAGGGTGGTCTTTCCGGTGCCCGGTGGACCCCAGAGGATCATCGAGATGGGCCTTCCCGTCTCGAGGAGCCGACGAAACGCGGCACCTTGGCCGACCAGGTGGGCCTGGCCGACGACCTCGTCGAGTGTTGACGGCCGCATACGGGAGGCGAGCGGCGCCACCCTGGACTTCAGCTCCTCTCGGCGGGCAGCGAACAGGTCATCCATCTCAGCCGTCGCGCTCGGCTTTCACTTCGGGGCGAAGGTCGACACCGAGTTCGAGCAGTTGGGCATCGTCGACGGGAGTCGGTGATCCGCTCATCGGATCCAATCCCGTCTGGGTTTTCGGGAACGGAATGACCTCCCGGATCGATCGCTCCTGCTGCAGGATCGCCAGGAGGCGATCCACTCCGAGGGCGAAACCTGCATGCGGGGGCGTCCCATAGCGCAGGCCCTTCACGAACCATCCAAATCGGCGTTCGGCGTCTTCGTCGGTGATACCGAGGATCTCGAACACCTGGCGTTGCACCGACGGATCGTGGATCCTCACGCTTCCGGATCCGAGTTCCGACCCGTTGAGGACCAGATCGTAGGACTGGGAGATGGCCGTCTCCGGCGACTCGCGCATCTCTGCAACGTCGATCGGAGCGGTGAACGGATGGTGGGCCGGTGCGAGCGATCCATCATCGTCGACCTCGAAGACCGGGAAGTCGGTCACCCACAGGAAGGCGAGTTCGTCATGACCCTCCGGTGCGCCGAGCTCCACCCTCAGTTGACCCAGGACTTCGGCAGCGGCCCTCGGTGCGTCAGCGGCGAGCAGGAGGAGATCACCTTCGGTTGCCTCGAATGCGGCCACCAATGCTGTTTGCTCGCTCTCCGAGAGGAACTTCGCCACGGGCGATCGGAGGCCGTCTGCCTCGACGACCAGCCACACCAGGCCTTTGGCGCCGAGCTGCCTTGCCCTGTCAACAAGGGCATCCATTCCCGACCGTGACAAACCCTGTACTCCGGCATTGATGCCCTTGACACTGCCGCCCTGAGCGATCGTGGACGCGAACACCCCGAACTCCGTGCCGGCGAAGACTTCGGCGAGATCATGGATCTCCATCCCGAAACGAAGGTCGGGCTTGTCGGTTCCGTACTTCTCCATCACCTCGCCCCAGGTCATACGCGGGAACGGAGTGTCGGGCCGAGCACCGCGGAGCCTGCCCACAACCTCGGCAACGACCGCCTCGAAGGTCGCGAACACCCCTTCCCTGCCCCAAAACGCGCCCTCGAGGTCGAGCTGGGTGAACTCGACCTGGCGGTCACTTCGGAAGTCCTCGTCCCGATAGCACCTGGCGATCTGGTAGTAGCGGTCGACGCCGCCGACCATCAGCAACTGCTTGAACAGCTGCGGGGATTGGGGAAGCGCGTAGAAGGAGCCTTTGCGCAACCGGGACGGCACCAGCATGTCCCTGGCGCCCTCCGGGGTAGAGCGGATCAACGTCGGCGTGTCCACCTCCATGAAGCCACGGTCGTCGAGTACCTCGCGCATGGCTCGAAGCGCGTTCGACCGGGCTCTCAAGTTCGCCGACATCCTGGGCCGGCGAAGATCCAGGTACCGGTACTCGAGCCGGATTCTTTCATCGACGTCTACCCGATCGTTGATCATGAAGGGCAGCGTGTCGGCCGCGGACAGGATCGCGAGGTCGGTCGCCGCGACTTCGACTTCGCCTGTGGGCATGTCGGGGTTCTCGGTGCCTTCAGGTCTCCTGCGCACGATGCCTTCGACAGAGATCACGTACTCCA
>CBEVHI010000109.1:0-7232 GCA_965549635.1 uncultured bacterium
CCTGTCCGGAACGCGATGTCGGCGACCCCGAAGGTGGGGTCGACGAGACGGTCGCCCCACGCTGAAACGTCGACACGGCGCAGCATCAGAGACCTGAGTACTCCTGCGCCCCCGATGTCCCCGGTGAGGCGGAAACCCACGATCTTGCCATCGTCCAGGAAGACCTTTCGCAGGCTGTCTCCGGCCTTCCAGCGCAGCTCTTCGCCACCGCTGCTTCTGCCGACCGCCATCACCGGAACGCCGAGGTGTTTGAGGCTGTTCATCGTCTCGGCGCCCTCGTAGACGCGATCAAACCCGGCGATCCGATCTGCGGCGATGGTCCCTTGCGCGACCGCATTCGGGAAGATGGCATGCACATATCGTTCCCCGGTCATGCGATCGATGGTCTCGGCAACGTCACCCACTGCCATGACATCGGCGACGTTCGTCCGGAGTCGGTCATCCACGCGTACCCCCCAGCCGACATCGAGATCCGACCCGTCGAGGTAGTCGACGTTCGGTTTGACACCCGTCGCGGCTACATACGCGTCGGCCACAAGCGACTCTCCAGACTCGAGCTCGAGGGACTCCACGCGCTTCGATCCTTGGAACGCTACCGCCTTCGTCTCGAGTCGGACTCGAACCCCTCGCTCCTCGAGGGCAAGCAGCACTGCGCCGGCCGTCTCGATGTCGAGCATGCGGGGCATGACCCGATCCATCATTTCGACGACCGTCACCTTCACACCGAGATCGGCAAGCAGCAACGCCACTTCGACACCGATGAAGCCGGCCCCGACGATGAGCGCGGTGCGAACTCGACCGCCTCGAACCGCGTCGACGAGACTCGTTGCCGCGCTCAGAGACTTGAAGTTGGACACTCCGTCGAGTTCTGCCCCTTCGATTGGTGCGTAGAGGCTGCTTCCGGAAGCGAGAACGAGTTGGTCGTAGATAAGGGTGGCCCCCGAGTCGAGCGCGACGGTCTTGGTGTCGGTCACAACACGTTCAACACGTATTCCCGGTCGGTAATCGACCTGGAGCCGATCGCAGATGTCGTGACCCTTCCAGAAGATCGATTCCTCTCTTCCGGTGACGAAATAGTCGGCCATCGCCGGCGGAGCGTATGGCGGGTACGGCTCGGTCGACAGCATGGTGATGTCCGCATCGAGGGAGTGCCGCCGGACCCCCTCTGCGACAGTGAGGCCGGCTGGCCCGGCTCCGATGATCACGAGTTGCATCAGTTCAGCTCCTGCTCGGTGGTGATGAGGGCATCGCAAAGCTGGGAGACGCCCTCGACAAACGCGGAGTTCGAACCGTTCAGCAAGGGCCGAACGTCTGGTTCCGTTTCAAGGACGCGCTCGTCGTAGGGGAGGGCGTAGTGGGAAGTGAAGTCAGCCTTCGTGTCAATGAGGCCAAGTGCACGTTCCAGGTCTTCCGGTCTTCGGACTCGGTTGACCACCAGATGCACGGCGGAGATACCCAGGCCCTTCGCCAGAGTCGCCGTATTGATGGCAACCTGCATGCCGTTGAACGTCGGATCCGACAGCACGATCGCCTGGTGGAAGCCCTTTGCGATCGCCCGACCGAAGTGCTCGACTCCGGCCTGCGTGTCCATCAGGATCACCTCGTCTTCGCGAAGGGATAGGTCACCGACGATTGCGTCGAGCAGTGAGTTCTCCGGGCAGAGGCATCCTGCTGCCGGGACTGTCACCGTCCCCATGGCGAGTACCCGGATGCCGTCGCTCGTCGAGACGGCGAATCGGTCGACGACGTCTCGAACATCCGGGTTCAAACGGAACAGCAGCCCCCATCCCTCTCCGGGTCTTGCTCCCGTCTTCTCTTCGACGTAGTCGGCGTTGTGACTCAACGGCTCGATCCCGTCGGTGACAGGGTGCCCGAGGGCGTAGGGGAGGTTGATCTGCGGATCGGAATCGACCGTCAGCACGTCATAGCCGCGCCGGCTGAGCAGTCCGGCGAGGAGGGCGGTGATGCTGGTCTTGCCCACGCCCCCCTTGCCGGTGATCACGACGCGGAAGCCGGAACCGGTGCCGTCCCGGTTCCCGTGCACGTGGCCGTGTTCGGTCATACCTCCGCCCCGACCTCCTCGGGCATCGCGATCGTGTCGGGTTCGACGAACGGCAAGCCCAACGCCTTGCGTTTCGACTCGATGTGGCGACGAATCAGCACCGCCGCCCGTTCCGGGTCCGGCTCCACACCGAACTTGGCTCCGACGACGCCGTCGAGACCATCTGCCAGAAGGTTGACGACGTTCTTGCTTCCGAAGATGGGCGGCTGGACTCCGAGCACGGTGTAGACACCGCTCGCCACGACGTAAGCGCCGATGGCAACAGCCTTCTCCGAGTACCACTCCGGGGCGGCCCCTGCCAGAGGCAGGTCGGCGATGTCGACACCGAGGTAGTTGGCCAGCGCGGCAGCCAGCACCAGGATGCGGCTGTTGTCCACACAAGAACCCATGTGCAGGACCGGGGGGACACCCAGCGCTTTGGCGACCGCACCGAGTCCTTCTCCCGCGAGGTCCGCGGCCTCCGGAACCATATGGCCCGCCTTGCCGTTCGCGACGGCAGCGCAGCCGGTCACGATGACGAGGATGTCATTCTCGATGAGACGCTGTGTGAGAGTGACGTGACCCTTGTCCTGGGGGATCTTGGGGTTGTTGCACCCGACAACGCCGACAGCTCCACGGATCTGACCACTCTTGATCGCCTCCACGAGTGGTTCCGGCGTTCCGCCAAGCGCACCGAGGATCGCCTCGACAGAGAATCCGGCCATCATCGGAACCGGCTCGCCGGGGATCAAGACCCGATCCGGAACACGGTTCGCGAACGCCTCGACGGCGGTTCGGACGATTTCCTTGCCGATCTCCAGCCCCCGCTTCGGATCGAAGGAAATGTGGGTCGCGCCCGGGAACTTGGCCTTGTCTGCAGTCGAGATCACCTGCGTGTGGAAGCACTTCGCCACGTCGGTGACCGAAGGCATGATGCACTGATAGTCCACCACCATTGCTTCCAGGGCGCCGGTCATGATGACCAGCTCCTGAATGAGATGGTTGCCGGCCATCGGGATGCCCTTGCGCATCAGCAGCTCGTTGCCCGTGCAGCACAACCCGACCAGGTTGATCCCTTCGGCCCCCAGCTCCCTCGCACGTTCGGCCAGTTCCGGGTCCTGTGCCGCCTGCACAATCACGTCTGACAGCACAGGGTTGTGCCCGTGCAACGCGATGTTGACGTACTCGGCTTTGAGTGTGCCGAGGTTGACCTGCGACATGACCGGCTGCGGTGTGCCGAACAGCACATCGGACAGCTCGGTGGCGATCATCGATCCACCCCACCCGTCGGACAGACTCGTTCGGAGCCCGTGCAGGAGGATATTCACGTAGTCGTTGTCGACGCCCATGTGGGTGCGATGCAACATCTCCACGTTCTCGCGGTCGATCCCTCTCGGGGTGATCCCGAGCTCCGCCCACTTGTCCTTGCGCACTTCCGGGACGCGATCGAGGAATCCGAGCCCTTCCTTGCGGCTTCCGTAGTCTTCGAACATGGCGTCGGCCAGGTCGGCCGCCACGTCGTTGATGGGCCGGCTGTCGACGGTCACGCCGTAGTCGCCTGCCAGTGCCTTGAGTTTCGCTTCGTCGGCGATCTCGTATCCGCCCGCCTCACCCTTGGCCGTTGCGAAGAACACCTCGAGAATGTCTCTGCCGTGGTCCGAGTGGGACGCTGCGCCCGCAGCAATGGTTCGGCCCAGATTCCTGGCGACGATCGTGTCGGCGTCGGCGCCGCAGACGCCCTTCTGCGGTCCCTCACCGAACGGGTCGACCCGGCAGGGTCCCATGGCGCAGTTGCGGCAGCTGACTCCCATCAGACAGTAGCCACACTGTGGCTGTTGGGCGGCGAGGCGTTCCCACACCGTATTGATACCTTCGAGATGCGCCCGGCGCAGCATCGTTTGGGCATCCGCGGTGATGCTTTGATTCTCGATTCTCATCAGTCTCCTCCCGCCACTTGTGCCAGTTCCTTGCCCCAGGATCGCCAGCCGGCCACCGTGTCTGGTTCCGTTGTCGCCGTACCAGAGGTGGCGTTGACGGTCAGCGCCGTCAGCTCGGCGCGTCCCGCTCTCACGATGTCGTTCAGGTCGCCGAAAACGAGTGCGTCTGCTTTGCACACTTCGACACATGCCGGTTCCTCGCCGGCTCGAACGCGGTCGAAACAGCCGTCGCACTTCGTCGAAACGACGCGTGCCGGTCTCCCGTTGGCCTGCACCTGGAAGGTGATCGCAGAGAATGGGCACACCATGGCGCACATCGCACAGGCGATGCACTTGTCGATGTCGACGAGGACGAGCCCGTATTCGTCGTAGCGGGTGATCGCGCCGGTCGGGCACACCTGCTGGCATGGCGCGGGATCACAGTGGTGGCACCGATTCGGGAGTGATGCACCCTGCCACGGTCCAGACTCGACGTGGATTCTCGGTTTGGGTGGCGGCTCCTCGAAGATGGCAAGGAACGGGTCTTTGCTCTTGGAGTGTTCGACCGCGCAGGCGAACTCACATTGCCGGCAGCCGATACATCGTGCTGGGTTCACAAACACCGTCTTCACATGGACACCTCCTCGTGGGGTCGGATGGTTGATTGGGACACGTACCGGGTTCGACTCGTCAGCGTCGTGGCGCGCGGCATGGCGCTCTGAGCTTGATGCGAGCTTCCGAAGTGGGCGACATTGACCGGTCGCGGCTCGGATCGGTCTTCTCGATACCGATGCAGGGCCCGACCGATATCCCCCGTGTAAACGGACGTCACCCCATGGTGCTTCCCACGCTAGTCCTCAGGGGGAACGCGTGACGGTCGGAACCCGGGATGTCGTTGCGGACGTGTAGCCTGGTTTGCGGTCGGGTACCGCGGACTCGAACCTGGAGGTTCTCATGGACATGATCCTTGCCGGACCGGGGCGCGCCGGAACGGCGTTGTGTCTCGCCGCCGTTGCGTCGGGTCATCGGGTCGTTGGAGTCGTCGGTCGGGGATCAGTTGGCGAGATCGCCGGCCGTTTCGATGCGATCCCGCTCGGCTTCGACGAGAACCTTCCCGTCGCTGATCTGCTCCTCGTTGCCGTCCGCGACGACGCCATCGAGGAAGTTGCGGGACGTTTGGCGCCGCACGCACGACGCGTCGGAGAAGCCGTCCACCTCAGTGGTCTCAAGACTGCGGCCGCGTTGGATCGGCTTGCGGCCGTCGGGCTGGTGACCGGTGCTGTCCACCCCCTCCAGACGTTGCCGACACCCGAAGCGGGTGCCGCGGCGCTACCGGGGTCGTGGTTCGCCGTCGCAGCCGATGATCCGGCGTTTCACTCCCGGCTCGACGGGTTCGTTCGCTCGATCGGTGGCCACCCGTTCACGCTCGATGACCGGAATCGGGCGCTCTATCACGCCGCTGCCGCGACCGCCGCGAACGACACGGTTGCAGTACTCGCCCTTGCCGGCAGGCTCTTTGCCGCCGCCGAGATTCCTCTGGAGGCAGCCCGCCCCCTCGTTGATGCGGTCGTTGCCAACGCGTTTCGGCTGGGACCGAAGGCATCGCTGACGGGCCCGATCGCTCGGGGCGATGTCAGCACCGTTGCGGCCCAGATCGAGGCGGTCCGCGATCGCGTCCCGGCAGTGGCCGAACAATTCGTTGCTCTGAGCAGGGTCGTCGCGAACCTGGCTGGGACCGCCGACGCATTCGAAGGGGTTCTGTGAACATCGTTACGACATTCGAAGAGGCCCGGGCAGCAGGGATCGGCATTGTCGGATTGGTGCCGACCATGGGCTACTTCCATGAAGGGCACCTGTCGCTGATGCGCGCGGCCCGCAACAGCGCAGACACGGTCCTGGTGAGCCTCTTCGTCAACCCCCTCCAGTTCGGTGAGGGAGAAGACCTCGACCGGTACCCCCGCGACCTGGAGCGAGATGCTGCGCTTGCCGAGGATGCCGGCGCCGATGTGCTGTTCGCTCCCTCCGTGGAGACGATGTACCCGGTGAAACCGCTCACTCGCGTGACGGTCGGCTCACTCGCCGACCATCTGTGTGGTCCCTACCGGCCCGGGCACTTCGAGGGTGTGGCCACGGTCGTTGCCAAGCTCTTCGCAGGTCTGCGTCCCGATCTGGCCTACTTCGGACGCAAGGACGCCCAGCAACTTGCCGTCCTGCGACGGCTCGCCATCGATCTTTCGTTCCCGATCAGGGTGATCGGTCGACCGATCATTCGCGAGCAGGACGGACTGGCGCTCTCGAGTCGCAACATCTTCCTGTCGGACGTCGAACGCACATCGGCCCTCGCCCTCTCACGGGGGTTGGCCAGGGCGGCGAAGGCGGCGCTCGACGGCGAGCGATCCGCGCAGGCACTCGAGTCGATTGTCAGGGCCGAGTGCGAGCAGACTCCCGGGATCTCGTTGCAGTACGTGCAACTCGTCGACGCATTGACCGTACAGCCGTTGGCGACCCTCGATCGTGACGCCTTCCTCGCCGTGGCTGCCCACGTGGGCACGACGAGGCTCATCGACAACGTACACTTCTGGCCGGCTGGAGATGCTCTCACCTATGAGCTGGGAGAGCGTCTCGCCCGGCCATCGATACTGCGAACGGGAGGTGACTGAGATGCTCCTGGCAATCGACATGGGCAACACCCAGACGGTCGTCGGACTGCTCGAGGGCGCTCGACTCGCCCACAACTGGCGGTTCGCAACCGACCGCGCCCGTACCGCCGACCAGTACCGGCTCCTGCTGGACGGGTTCTTCGCTCTCGAGGGCATCCAAACCGACTCGGTCAACGGCGTCGTCATCTCCTCGGTCGTTCCCCTCGCCACCGAGGCCCTCCGTGTCGCGGCGGACCTGTTCGACTCGGCAGAGGTTCTCATCGTGGGGCCTGGCATCAAGACGGGCATGCCGATCCTCATCGACAATCCCAAGGAGGTCGGAGCGGACCGGATCGTCAACTCGGTAGCGGCAAGAGAGACGTACGGAACACCGGTCGTCGTCGTCGATTTCGGCACATCGACGAACTTCGATGTCGTCAGCCGGGAAGGTGAGTACCTCGGTGGAGCGATCGCTCCGGGGTTGGAAGTCTCGATGGATGCCCTTGTGGCTGCCACCGCGGCGCTTCGCCGGGTTGCGCTCGAACCGCCCCGTTCCGCTGTTGGCAAGGGCACCGTGGAAGCGATCCAGTCGGGACTGCTGTACGGTCACGCCGGTCTGGTCGACGGGATCATGGG
>CBEVHI010000110.1:0-7217 GCA_965549635.1 uncultured bacterium
TGGCTCGACGCCCTGACCCAGGCACGAGAGACAGCTCAGAACGGACAGGTTGCACTGCTTTCCATCCTCGGGGAACGGGGGAGCGGACGCAGTCGTCTGCTTGACCACTACGAGCGCACCCTGACGAGCGATGGCGTCGCGGTGCGCAGAGCCAGAGCTTTCGAGGCTACCGAGAGCGAACCCGGGACCGTCGCCGAGGCGCTGGGGATCTCCGAGAGCCTCGAGGGTGCCGTTCTGATCGACGACGCCCAGTGGGTCGACGCCACGTCGCTGGCCGTGCTGAGAGCATCGATGGCCAGGGCCGAGCAGGGCCTCATCGTCGTGATTGCCCACAGCGAGATCTCGGGATACCGACGGTTCAGCTTTTCGAGCCTGGTCGAGACCGCAAGTCGGCTTGGCGAGACCTGGGAGGTCTCACTCGACCGTCTCGACACGGATGACGTCCTCGACCTCTTCTCGGGGGACCAGGCGGAGGACCTGGCAGCCGGACTGATCGGCGCGTCGGCGGGACTGGCCGGTGATGCCGCCGATCTTCTCGACGCGTGGGAGTCCGCCGGGGCGATCCGCCAGGAGGACGGCACGATCGTCGCCACCGGCGTGCCTCTCCCGGAGACACTCTTGACCCGGGATCGGGTCGCCGGCCTCGAAAGCTCCGAACGTCGACTCGCCGAGGTGCTCGCCGTCGCTCGCAAACCTCTGACGATCGCTCTCGTGGCGGCGGTCCTGTCGGTGACGGAAGAGGAGGGACTCGAGGTCGGGGAGCGACTCGTCGCCATGGGCCTGGCGGCGGAGTCGGCGCAAGGCTTCACAGGGGACGGGCGCATCGCCGATCAGCTCGGTGCCGCCCGCATGGCCTCGCTCTCCGGAACTTTGGCCGACGCCTACGTGGCCGTCGGACTGGCAGAACGCAATCCCGGACTGGTGGGCGGCTACTACCTCGATGCCGCAAGGTTCGACGACGCCCTCCCGTTGCTCGCCAAGGCCGGCCTCGACCGCGTTGGGCGGCAGTATCTCGCCGAGGCGTATCCGCTGATCGACGGTGCACTGGCTGCCTACGAGGAGTCGGGTGCCGACGATCCGCAGTTGGAAGGACGGCTTCGACTCGCCAGGGCCTCGTGCTATCGCCAGGCCGGGTGGTCGGATCTGGCGGCAGCCGATCTCGCCGTGGCCGGCGATCGACTCTCCGGCATAGACAGGGTCCACGCCCTCGGATTCGCGGGACAAGTGGCAGACGATCAGCAGCGTCCCCAGGAGGCGGAACGGTGGCTCGCCGAGGGCATGTTGGAAGCGATCATTGCGGGTCAACCTGGCATGCTCGGTTCGCTCCTGACCTTGCATGCCCGCACCCTGGCCCGCCTCGGTTTCGCTCAGGAGGCAGATGCGGAGCTCGACAAGGGCCTGGCCTTGCTGGCCGAGGAAGGGACGGCGGACCAGCAGCAGCGGGGTCGCTACAACGAGGCATGGGTCGCGTTCGACCGGGGAAGGGCGAGAGACGCCGAGAGTGGATTCTCCAGGCTGGTCGATGAGGCCGAGGGAATTGGCGGTACCGCGGCGTTGGCCGATCGGGAGGCATGGTGGTCCAGAGCCCTGTTCATGGCCGGGCGCCCTGCCGAGGCCCTGGCGGTGCGGCGCCGCTCGATAGGCCACGCCGATGTGAGCGCGGGTCCGGTGTTCCTGGCCCACATGGCGCTTGCAGAAGGCGCCGGCCGCTACGGCAAGTGGGACACCGCGCTCGAAGCGGCAGATGAGAACCTTGCACTGGTGCTGCAGCAGCTCCCCGCTTGGGAGAACACCGCCCGATATCTGCGGGCGCAGGCGCTGCTGGGTGTCGGTCGCGTGGGGGAAGCGGCCGAAGAGATCGACAGGGCGCTCGAGGCCTGTCCAGAGGGGATCAACGGTCGAAGGTGGCGATTGCAGATCAGAGCCCTGCAATTCGCGATCAAGGAGGCCGGAGGGGAGGACTTCGACGGTGAAGAGGCATTCGACCTGACGGACCAGCTCCTCCAGTCAGAGTGGTATCTCGGCGCCGCCCAGCTGCTGATCACCCGTGCGAAAGCCGAGAAGAACCCGGTGCTGGCCGCCGAGGCGATGGCGCTGGCAGATCAACTCGGGGTGACGAGCGTTGCCGCGCACGCAGCCGAGGCGGGGAAGCTGTGGAAGAAGCCCGGCGCTGCCGCTGTGGTGGCAGCGGTCAAGGCGATGGCGGGACACATCCCGGAGGAGTGGCGACCGGACTGGGAGGCGTTGCCCGAGATCGCCACCGCCCTCGCCGCCCCCGACGTCGGTGACGAGGCCTATCAGGAGGCGGCCGGGCAGCTGTCGGCGCAACTCGAGGAGGCCTTGGAGGAGGCCGGCCTCGGCGTCGAAGGACGGCTTCTCAGCCCCGCACAGCGCAGGGCACGCGGTCTGAAACGTCCGCGGCGACCGTTTCGCTGGACGCCGGTCCGCGTCGCCGCCGCGGTCATCGCCGTGGCCGCGCTCGGTCTCGGTGGCGGCTACCTCGCGAGGGTCATCAACCCTCCGCCGACGCCCACGACGGCCGCGCCGGTAGCGGTCACGACGACCATTGCGACCACGACAACGACCCTGCCGCCGGAGATCTGGGAGACGGAGCTGGGTCCCCCCGAGAAGAATGTCGTGGTCGGGCAGTGGGCTTTCGGGGGAGATCTCGATGATCAGGACTCGCTGGTGCTGAACACCGGTGCGTCGAGCCGCACCGGGGTACGCAGAGCCGACGGCTACTACTGGAGGTATACCGCCGGTGATCGTGTGGAATCGTCTCCGGCGGTCTTCGGTGAGGGTGTGGTCTTCGGGAGCGAGGACGGCAGCATCTACGGCATCGCCATGCCATCCGGAGTACCCCCCTTGTGGATCGAAGACTCTGCTGGTGACGGGATCGTCGGTTCGCCCACACTGGCCTTCCTGGAGAGCGGGAGTGGACTCGACCCGACGAGCGGTATGCGCGTCTACTACGGAAGCAAGGACGGGGTCTTGCGGATTCGCAGCGACGCCCGCAAACGCACGGCCCAGGTGTGGCAGTTCCCCGGTGACGGTGTTGTCGAAGGCGGGATCGTGAGTGAGCCGGTCGTGCTCGACGACACCGTCTACTTCGGAACCGATCGGGGTGTGCTCTACGCCGTCGACACCGCCGACCCGTTCCCCGAACGATGGCAGGTCGATCTGGGCAGTCCCATCAAGGCGACACCGGCGGCGACCGGCGGGGTGCTCTATGTGGGTACCGAGGGAGGCGTCTTGTGGGCAGTCGATGCGGCCAGCGGCGAGGCGAGTCAGTGTTTCGACACCGGCGATACGATTGTCTCGCCACCGGTGATCGCCGGAGACACGGTCTTCATCCCCGCCAGGGACGCGCAGAACCTCTTCGCCGTCTCGGTCGGATCGTGCAACCCTGAGCCGGGCATACTGCTCAGCATCACCGTGACCTCCTCACCGGCGTACGCCGATGGGATTCTCTACGTTGCGAACGACAACTTCATTCAGGCGTGGGATGCCTCCGGCCGCCAGCAGCTGTGGCAGTTCCCGAGCACCGACAGTGTTTCTCCGCTGAAGGGCCGAGTCGGCTGGCCAGTCGTCGCCGACGGTGTGTTGTATTTCACCACCGACGAGCCCTACCTCTACGCCGTCGACATCGAAACGCAGGAGGAACTGTGGCGGTATCGCCTCGATGGGCGGGTGGTGAGCCGGCCGGCGATCATGAACGGAGCCATCATCGTCGGTGACCTGAGCGGCACCGTAGTAGCGATCGGCTGTACGAACCCGCCGGAGTGCGGCTGACCGGTACGACGGCTACTCGCCGGCCATCCCCGTGTCTCGCAGCCGTTCCATCATGGCGTTCATCATGGCCAGAGCGATGTCCGGCTCGCCCTTGATGAGTGCGCGCAGGTCCCAGCGGGTCAGCTGGAGCACCCTCACGTCACCTACGGCGACGACGTCGGCCGATCGGGGGGTGTCGAGCGTCGAGAGCAGTGCCATCTCACCGAAGTGATCGCCGGCCCCGAGCGTGTTGACGGTGACGCCGGCCTTCTTGATGTCGACGGACCCGTCGAGGATGAGCCAGAAGCCGAGCCCGCGCGTCTCGCCCTCTTCGACGATCTTGGTGCCGTCGGTGAAGTGACGCTCGTGCGCTGCTCTGGCGAGCGTGTTGAGGTGCGCGTCGTCGAGTCCCCGGAACACCGGCGCCGATTGCAGCGCCCTGCGAGCTTCACTATCTGTCATGGAAACCTCCGTTTCGCTCACCCTATCTCAGCTCTCGCTGCTGTGACGCCCCGGTCGGGCTATTGAGGTCCGTGAGAGTCAACCGAATCGGTAGCCGACCGACCGCACCGTGGAGATCCACCGTGCTCGCTCCTCACCCAGCTTGGCCCTGAGCCTGCGCACGTGGACATCGACGGTGCGGGCACCACCGAAGTAGTCGTAGCCCCACACGCGCGAGAGCAGCTGCTCGCGACTCCAGACTCGACCGGGGTGTTGGACGAAGAAGCGCAACAACTCGTACTCCATGTAGGCCATGTCGAGGGGAACCCCGTCGAGGCGAGCCTGGTACGTGGCGGTATTCAGCTCCAGATCTTTGAAGCGAAGCAGCTCGGTGTCGTCGTCCTCGGCCAGTCGGTGAAGGCGGAGACGCAGCTCGACCGGGTCCGCCGGCGCGAAGAGGAAGTCCATCAGGAATGCGACCGATTCGATGTCGGCGGCGGCCGTGCGCTCGGCCACCGCGACGGTGGGGAGCCCTGAGCGTTCGTAGATCCGTCGAGCGGAGGCGATCGTGCCTGCAGGATCGTCCCCGAGTTCGACGATGAGCACCGAGGCCTCGTCCCAGTCGTCGCTGCGGTCGTGTGCTGGACGCCAGGTCACCCCTGCCACGAGGAGAGCCTCGGTGAGGCTCTTCGACGGCTCGGGGGGGATGACCGCGACCAGCATCAGAGAATCGGAAGGTATTCCTCGAGTTCGAACTGGGAAACGTGCCGCTGATAGCGGTCCCACTCTTTGCGCTTGTTCCTCAGGAACCAGCCGAACAGGTGCTCCCCGAGCGCCCCGGCGACCAGTTCGGAGTCCTCCATGCGGTCGAGTGCCTCAGCCAGGTTGGAGGGGAGTGTCCCGATTCCTGCCGCTGCCCGCTCGGCCGCGGTGAGTTCGTACACGTTGCGGGGCATCTCTTCCGGTAGCTCGTAGCCCTGCTCGATTCCGGTCAACCCTGCAGCCAGCAACACCGAGAAGGCCAGGTATGGGTTGCAGGCACTGTCCGGTGCGCGGTACTCGACCCTGGTCGAGGCCTGCTTGCCGGCCTTGGCCGAAGGGACCCGCACCAACGCCGACTGGTTGTTGCGTGCCCACGTCAGGTAGAGCGGAGCATCGAAACCGGTGACGAGGCGCTTGTAGGAGTTCACCCACTGGTTCGTGATGCCGGTGATCTCGGGGGCGTGCTTGATCAGGCCGGCGATGAAGCTCTGTGCAACCTTGGAGAGACCCAGATCGGAGCCGGCCTCGTAGAAGGCGTTGCGGTCGCCTTCGAAGAGGGAGAGGTGCATGTGCATGCCGTTCCCGTCGTGGTTGGCGAGCGGTTTGGGCATGAAGGTGGCGTAGATGCCATGCTCGATCGCGACCTCTTTGACCGCGAGGCGGTAGGTCATGACGTTGTCGGCCATCGTGAGGGCATCGGTGTAGCGCAGGTCGATCTCGTGCTGGCTGGGAGCCACCTCGTGGTGGGATGACTCGACGGGGATACCGAGCTGTTCGAGAACGTTGATCGTCCTGCGCCGGTACTCCTGGGCGACGTCGAGCGGGGTCAGGTCGAAGTAGCCGCCCCGGTCGAGCACCTTTGGATTCGGTCCAGAGTCCTCGAAGTAGAACCACTCCAGCTCCGGTCCCACGTAGAACGTGAAGCCCAAGTCGGCCGCCTTGCGCAGATTGCGTTTCAGGACCCAGCGAGGATCGCCCTCGAAAGGTTCGCCGGCCGGGGTGAGGATGTCGCAATACATCCTCGCCACCTGCTGTTCGGGTCGCCAGGGGATGATTTGGAAGGTCGCCGGGTCCGGTTTGGCGACCATGTCGGCTTCCTGGACACGCGCATACCCGTCGATGGCCGACCCGTCGAAGGTCATTCCCTCGGAGAATGCCACCTCGAGTTCGGCAGGGTTGATCGCTACGGACTTGAGGAACCCCTGAACGTCGGTGAACCACAGGCGGATGAACCGGATCCCCCGTTCCTCGACGGTCCGGAGCACATACTCTGCTTGTCTGTCCATTCCGCCTCCTTTCCCCCCAGAAGGTAGCGGACCGGACAGCCGGCATCGACCCCGAAACACACCGTTCACATTTCAGCAACTGACGGGAAACGGATCGCAGCTAAAAACAAGCTGTCGTTTGGAGGAGGAATTCGTTGTCGTACTCGCCTGCCGATCTGGTTCGTCGCATCGAGGAAGAGGGGTTCGAGTTCGTCGACCTGAGATTCTGCGACCTTCCCGGCCAGATCCAGCACTTCACGGTCCCTGCCCGGGCGCTGACCGAAGCTTCTTTCGAGGAGGGGTTCGGCTTCGACGGGTCCTCCATTCGCGGATTCCAGGAGATCCAGGAGTCCGACATGTTGCTGCTCCCCGACGCCACGTCGGCGACGGCGGATCCCTTCATGGAGCGCAAGACCCTGCTCGTGTACTGCTTCGTCCACGATCCGACGAGCGGTGAACCGTACGACCGTGACCCGCGCTACGTTGCCAAGAAGGCCGAGGCCTACCTGCAGGGCACCGGCATCGCCGAGACGTCCTACTGGGGTCCGGAAGCCGAGTTCTACATCTTCGACTCTGCCCGTTTCGACCAGACCCAGTTTTCGGCTTTCTACGAGGTCGATTCGGTCGAGGGCGCCTGGAACAGTGGCGCCGATGAGCCGGGCGGCAACCTGGCGTACAAGCCTCGCTACAAGGAGGGTTACTTCCCGGTTCCGCCGACGGACCACTTCCAGGACCTGCGATCCGAGATGACCGCCCATCTGGAAGCGGCGGGGATCGAGGTGGAGATCCACCATCACGAAGTCGGTACCGCAGGGCAGGCAGAGATCGACATCCGTTACGAAACGCTGCTCAAGCAGGCCGATCACGTCACGCTGTTCAAGTATCTCGTCAAGAACACCGCCTGGCAGGCAGGCAAGACCGTCACCTTCATGCCGAAGCCGATCTTCGAGGACAACGGGTCGGGCATGCACACGCACC
>CBEVHI010000111.1:0-7188 GCA_965549635.1 uncultured bacterium
GGGGTCTTCATCCTCGCGAGCGCCGGCCCCCCTCGGCCCTTCGGGCCACTCCCCCTCCGGACTGCGTCCGGCCCCCCTCCCGGCTTCGCCGTACTCCCCCCAAACTCGCTTCGCTCGAGGGGGGAGAGATGCCCGCTTCGCTCGCAGTACTTTGTATTTGGTGTCGCAGCCTCGGTCGCTGCAGAACCGCAGGGCTTGCACGGCCACTCAGGCTGTCCGCTGTTAGCTGTCGGCTGTTCGCTGTTCGCTGTTAGCTGTCAGCTGTCAGCTGTCGGATCGCGATCCGAAGCCGTCCGTGGCCGGCCGCAGCTCCCCGGGATGCTCGGGCATCTCGGGTTCCTCCTCCGGAGTGCCTGCCAGCTTGATCGAGAAGCAGAACCGGGACCCGGTCGGGAAACGATGCTCGTACCACAGGTCCCCGTCCATCGCCTGGGCGAGTTGCAGTGCGATCGGCAAGCCGAGGCCGATGCCCTGATCCGAGCGTGCGTCTCCCTTCGATCGTTGCTCGAAACGCACGAACATCCGGTCGACCTCTTCGTCCTGAATACCAGGCCCATTGTCGGAGACGACAACGAGATACTTGCGCCCGTACGGGCTTCCCTCGATGAGCACCTGGTCGCCGCCGTACTTGACGGCGTTCTCGATCAGGTTGCGCAGCACCTGCATCACCCGCCTCCGGTCGGCCTCCACCATGACACCGCCAGGAATCGCCACAGCTGCCTCACGTTTGGCTCCGGGAGGACTCACCAGGCTGACCACCTCGTGGGCGACAGATGCGAGCTCGAACTCCTCGGTGTGCAGCGGCAGCCGTCCGGCCTGAAGCCGGGGCAACACCAGGATGTCCTCGACGAGTTCGTGGAGATGCTGCGCCTGACTACGCACGATGTCCAGGAACTCGTCGATCTCTGCCTCAGTACTGGTGCGCCATGACTCCCGAAGCGCCTCGGCAAAGCCGGCGATCGACGTCAGCGGTGTCCGCAACTCGTGACTGACCATCGAGACGAACTCGTCCTTCATGCGCCGGGCGTGCTCGGCCGATTCCATGGCAGCCGCCTCACGTTTGCGGGCAGCGGCGCTGGAGCGAACGGCCCAGATCACGGCTGTGAGCGAGAGCAGGATCACTGCTCCCGAAATGAAGTTCAGCATCTCCCTACACGCCTCATGGACCAGTTATCGACAAGGAACAGGCTGCCATTGAGGAAAACAACGAGGTCGTGGGGACCCTACTGCGGATCGCCGTACAGCGACGACAGGCTCAAGCGAGCCTCCTGCTCGAGCAGCTTCTGGTGGTACGAGGACGCGTCGATCACCGCAGCGATCGGAAACTCGACCATCCGCAACGTCCGGGCCACCTGGGGCGTGAAGTGTCCCGCCCTTCGCGAGGCGAGCGCCAGAATGCCCAACATCTCGCCGCGGGACCGCAGATTCATCGCGAAGAATGACGGCCACCCCTCCCCCGAGTCGGTCCACCCGAAGGCGGGCGGTTCCGCAAACCAGACGCCAAGCTCGTCGGGACTCAGCTTCACTGACGACAGCTGATCGAGATGCCCGACAACGAGACGCTTGAACTCGTCGAACTCGTCTCGAGACAGCGTGCTGTCAAGCCGGGCAGCCATTCTCTTCTCAGAGGCAAGAGCGATCGCGGCGACATCGAACCCGACGAACCGCCGAAGGATCTTCAGCAGGTCCCCGAGAGTGCCGGCAAGATCGCCCGGCCGAGTCGCCATCGAGATGATGTCGTTGACGATCGTCGCGTCGAAGAGCTTGCGGTCGAGCAGCTCGGTGACCCGTGCGAGCACATCGACCGTGTCCAGCTGCTGTGGGTCCTGATGCCGATTCAACTCGGACAGGGCCCTCGTCGCCCTCGCCGACTGGATCGCCCCGACGAGATCCTGGCCGAGTGACTCCTTGGTGAGGTAGCCGTCGGCTCCTGACTTCTCGCTCCAGTAGCGATCCTCGGCCGAGTCGAGCGCGGTGAGGATCAACACCGGAATGTGGGCAACCGTGTAGTCCTCTTTGATCAACCGGCACACGACGTAGCCGCTCATCTTCGGCATCTTGATGTCGAGCAGGACGAGATCAGGGGGATCCGCATAGAACGCCTTGATCGCCTCGAACCCGTCCGACGCCGCGACGACCTCGAACCCGGCTTCCTCCAGCAGGTTCGTGACCGCGACCCGGATGACTGGGCTGTCGTCAGCGACGAGAACTCTCATGGGCCCACCTCGACGGAGCTGCCGTTCCGCAGAGCCAGCAGCGACGCGAGTGTCGAAGCGAGCAGCCCCTGGCGAAGATCGGACTTGTCCAGATAGGCGTCGACGCCTGCCTCCCACGCACGCGACTGGTCCGCTTCGGTTGCCACACCCGAAACCATCAACACCGGCAGCGAAGGGAGGCGTCTCCTGACCGCCTGCACGAGCTCCACGCCATCGGGACCCGGCATCGCGAAGTCGACAACCAGGGCGTCGAAGCTGTGCTCCTCGAGCTGGTCCAGGCCTTCCTCGGCGTTGCGAGCAACGACCACGTCATAGCCCTGGCTGCCGAGCACCGCAGCGACCAGCTGACGGACACCCTTCGAGTCGTCCACGACGAGTACCTTCGGCCGACTGTCCTCAGGCATCGGGAGCACCTGAATCTGGTCGGCAAGACGATTTGGATCGACGATGGCAACCACTTCGCCACCACCGAGCACCGCGGCACCAGTCAGAAAGGGCGCACCGGCAAGGACGGGTCCGAGGCCCTTGACGGCAACCTGACGCCTGCCGACGATCTCCGGGACCGTCACGGCTGCACGTCCCGCCCTTGTTGCCAGAACGATGACGTGCTTGGTCTCTTCGGGGAGACCGCCGCCTATCGCAGCCGCGAATGAACTGATCGGAATACGCTTCCCCTGGTGGGTGAGCTCCATGCGATCCTTGCTCGGCCGCACGTCGGCACCTGCGGTCGGGACCGTGGCGATCACGGCAGCGGCAGGGATCCCCCACGTGCGTCCCTCGGACCGGACCAGGAAGAGGTCCTGGAACGACCAGGACAGCGGAAGCGTCAGGAGTGCCGAGGTGCCCTTCCCGGGGCGTGACTCGATCGTGATCCCGCCGTTGACCTCGTCGGCGAGTTCCGCCACCAGCGAGAGGCCTGCCCCGTCGCCGCTGAGGTCGGAAGGCTCCTTGACGGTCGAGAAGCCACTCTGAAAGAGCAACCCGGACAGATCGGATCGGTCGTCACCGACTTCGATTCCACGGGCGACCGCAGCATTGCGAACTGCTGTCCAGTCGATCCCGCGCCCATCATCCTCGACAGAGATCCGCAACTGCCCATCGGAAGTTGCCGCCCTGACGACGACCCTGCCCGATGCCGGCTTCGCGGCATCTGCCCGCTCCGCCGGCGTTTCGATGCCATGGTCGACCGCATTGACCACCAGGTGTCGGAGCGGTTCGCGAAGATGTTCGAGGATCTGACGATCTACCTCGACCTCTCCACCGGCCAACTCGAGGTGCACCTCTTTGCCGGTCCGGCGAGCGAGATAGTGGACGAACTGTGAGAACGTCGATGTGACCGATCCGAACTGCTCGGAGACGAGCTCCAGAGCACGATCCTGCAGATCCCTGACGGCCTCATCCATCGACTCGACCGCCGACTCCCACCGTGAAGCCAGCGACGCAATCTCTCGCGCATTCCCCGCAGTCAACCGGAGTGCCCGCACCGCGTCGGAGAGGGCGTCCGCATCCAGCCTCGCCTCCGCAGCCCGGTTGATCATCCGGTAGAGCTTGTCGGTGTCCACTCGGGTGGCGGTCCCGATGAGCCCGCGCTCGACCGCAGAGAGCAGGCCGCCAAGATCGGCAGGTGTCTTCAGCTCCTGGGCGGGCTGGTCTCCGGTGTCCGGTTTCGGACCAGGTGCCCGCACCGGTTGCTTCACCGCGGCGATGGCGGCGCGAAGCTGAGGCGTGCCCTGCACGGGGTCCTTCTCCAGAGCCGGGACAAGCAGCGAGGCCGCATGCTCGAGACGAGCGGAGAGGTCTGCAACGGCCCCGTGGTGGGATCCGTCGGCAACCGACCGCCACGCGAACTCGAGTACCTCGCCGGCATCACCGAGGGCCTCGAACCCCATCACTCTCGAGGATCCCTTCACCGTGTGGGCATCACGAAACAGGTCGGAGGCCGCCTTCGGATCGACGGTACCATCGCGCAAGGACTGGGCGCCTTCGACGAGACGCTCTGCTCGTGAAGTCAGTTCTTCACGAAAGATGGCCAGCAACTCGGCGTCGCTGCTCAGATCCACTCCAGCACCTTCTTCCCGATCTTCACCGCGTATCGGCTGGTTCGAGGTTCCACTTGAGGGATCAGCAGGGAGATTCGGGTGCAGTCACGGGTCAGGGGTTGTCTGGTCCCGAGCCCCTCAGACGGCTACTCCCACTCGATGGTTGCGGGCGGTTTCGAAGAGATGTCGTAGGCAACTCTGTTGACGCCGGAGACCTCGTTGATCACCCGAGATGAGATCCGTTCGAGCACCTCATAGGGAAGTCGTGCCCAGTCGGCGGTCATGGCGTCGTCCGACGTCACGGCTCGGATCACGATCGGGTGCGCGTACGTCCGTCCATCCCCCTGGACGCCGACCGTGCGCACGGCCGGAAGCACGGCGAAGGACTGCCACAGCTCCCGGTAGAGGCCGGCTCTGCGTACTTCTTCGGTCACGATCGCGTCGGCCGCTTGCAGGATCGCCAGGCGGTCGCGAGTCACTTCACCGATGATCCGCACCGCAAGACCTGGTCCCGGGAAGGGTTGCCGCCACACGATCTCTTCCGGCAGACCCAGCTCCTCGCCAATGGCCCGCACCTCGTCTTTGAACAGGTCCCGCAGCGGTTCGACGAGCTCGAAGTGCATGTCCTCGGGTAGACCACCGACGTTGTGATGGCTCTTGATGCGGGCGGCGTCTTTCGTGCCGGACTCGATGATGTCCGGGTAGAGGGTGCCTTGCACCAGGAACGGGGTGTCGGTGAGTTCGGTGGCAACTTCCTCAAACACCCTGATGAAGGTTTCCCCGATGATCTTGCGCTTCGCTTCCGGATCGGTGACACCGGCGAGCCGGTCGAGGAAACGATCCTGGGCATCAACGTGGATCAGGTTGATCTGGAACGAACCTCTGAACGTCTCGTCAACCTGGGTTGCCTCGTCCGCTCTGAGCAGCCCATGGTCGATGAACACGCAGGTGAGTTGGTCGCCCACTGCGTGGTGCACCAACGCCGCGGCGACGGACGAGTCCACACCCCCGGACAGGCCACAGATCACCTTCTCAGCCCCCACCTGGGCTCGGATCGCCTCGACCGACTGCTCGATGATCGAATGGCTCGTCCAGGAAGGCCGAGCACCGCACGCGTCGAACAGGAACCGCTTGAGGATGTCACTCCCCCTGGGAGTGTGCGCCACCTCAGGGTGGAACTGCACTCCGAACACGCGACGGTCCACCGACTCCATTGCCGCGACCGGCGACGCCGGTGTAGAGGCCGTCACCTGGAAGCCGGGAGGGGCCGCCACGACGGCGTCACCGTGGCTCATCCACACGTCCTGTTCGTGGGGAAGCTCATTGAACAGCAGCGACTGCTCGGCGGTGTTCATCACTGCTTTGCCGTATTCGGCGGTGCTGGTTCGTGCCACCTCGCCTCCGAGAATCGAAGCGATGATCTGGTGCCCGTAGCAAATGCCGAGCATGGGAATGTCCAACTCGAGAATCTTCGGGTCGATTTCGTACGCATCCGCCGCGTACACCGATGCCGGCCCCCCGGAGAGGATCACCCCGGCAGGCTGCCGGTCGAGGATCTCTGCCGCGCTGATGTCCCTTGGAACGATCTCGGAGAAGACGTGCGCCTCCCGGACTCTCCTGGCGATCAGTTGGGCGTACTGGGCGCCCAGATCCACGATGAGGACCCTGTCGAAGTCTCCCGTGGAAGCCTGGCCGAACTCCTGCTGCACGTTCAGCCCATTCCGACGCGTTGCGATCGTTGCAGGGCCTTGCCCTCGGTCTGCAGGGACGGGGCGATCATCACTTCGGCCTTCTGGAACTCCTTGAGATCCCGATAGCCCGTCGTCGCCATAGAGACACGCAACGCACCGAACAGGTTCCTGCGACCGTCGTTCTCGTGCGCTGGACCGACGAGGATCTCCTCGAGCGTCCCAAGTGTTCCGACCTCGACTCGTGCCCCTCGGGGAAGCGTCGGATGGAAGGTTGCCATCCCCCAGTGAAAGCCACGGCCCGGAGCCTCGGCCGCCCCGGCCAGCGGGGAACCGATCATCACCGCGTCCGCCCCGCAGGCGATCGCTTTGGCAATGTCGCCGCCGCGACGCATCCCGCCGTCGGCGATCACGTGCACGTATCTTCCGGTTTCGTCCAGATAGCGGATGCGTGCGCCGGCAGCGTCCGCGATCGCGGTGGCCTGGGGCACTCCGATCCCCAACACCCCCCTGGTCGTGCAAGCAGCCCCCGGGCCGACACCAACGAGGACGCCGACCGCCCCCGTGCGCATCAGATGCAGTGCCGTCGAGTAGGAGGCGCAGCCGCCAACGATCACTGGAAGGTCGAAGTTGGCGATGAACTCACGCAGGTCGAGCGGTTCGGTGCGGGTCGAGACATGCTCGGCCGACACGACGGTCCCCTGGATCACGAGCACGTCGAGACCTGCCTTGACGGTCAGATCGGCGTAGTCACGGACACGCTGCGGAGTCAGGCTGGCGGCGGTGATCCCGTCGGGTGTGGTCATCTCTTCGATGCGCTGCGCGATCAGGGCCGGCTTGATGGGTTCCGAGTAGATCTCCTGCATCCGGCGCGTCGCCTTGTCGTTGGGCAGGGTGGCGATCTCATCAAACAGTGGGAGCGGGTTCTCATGCCGGGTCCACAGCCCTTCCAGGTTGAGGACGCCGAGGCCTCCCAACCGGCTGATCTCGACGGCGGTCGCCGGACTGATGGCCGAGTCCATTGCCGAGCCGAGCATCGGCAGGTCGAGGTTGTAGGCGTCGAACTGCCAAGAGATGTCGATGTCCTCAGGGTCCCTCGTCCGCCGACTCGGCACGATGGCGATGTCGTCGAATCCGAAGGCCTGCCGTCCCGATTTGCCGATGCCGATCTCGATCTCCACCTGGGTCCCTCCGCGAATTGGGGCAGGGTACCAAACCGTCGTCAGTCGTCGGTCGTCGGCGGTC